>URYO01000062.1 GCA_900552195.1 uncultured Sutterella sp.
AGTATTAAGCCTCTGAAAGGCTGAAAAAGTAAGGCGCGACTCAGCATTAGGCTCCGGTTAGACGGTAAAATCTACTTTTTACGTTCGGCTGGGCCTTTTTGCGTCCGCGCTCGAACCAATCGAATAATTTGAAGAATTTTTGGAGAAAGATTAATGATCGAAGTAACTCTGCCCGACGGCTCCAAACGTGAATTCGATTCACCGGTTACCGTAGGTGACGTTGCAGCCTCTATCGGCGCCGGCCTGGCTCGCGCTGCTTTGGCAGGTAAAGTTAACGGCAAACTCGTGGACCTGTCTCACCCGATTACCGAAAACAGTACGGTTTCGATTGTGACTGACAAAGACCCTGAGGGCCTTGAGATCATTCGTCATTCGACCTCTCACTTGATGGCTCAGGCAGTCAAGGAACTGTATCCGGAAGCCCAGATCACGATCGGGCCGGTGATTGAAAACGGTTTCTACTATGACTTCTCTCTGCCGAAACATCTGACCAACGAAGATCTGCCGCTCATCGAAAAGAAGATGGACGAGATCGTCAAACGCGATCTTCCGATCGTTCGTGAAGAGATGGACCGCGACGAGGCCGTCAAATACTTCAACTCCCTCGGCGAACACTACAAGGCCGAAATCATCGGTTCTATTCCCGCAGGTGAAACTATTTCTCTGTACCGTCAGGGCGACTACGTCGACCTTTGCCGCGGACCTCACGTCCCTAGCACCGGTCGCCTGAAAGTTCACAAGCTGATGAAACTTGCCGGCGCTTACTGGAGAGGTGACAGCAAGAACGAAATGCTGCAGCGAATCTACGGTACCGCCTGGGCTAAGAAGGACGATATGGCTGCTTACCTCCACATGCTGGAAGAAGCAGAAAAACGCGACCATCGTCGCCTCGGCAAAGAACTCGATCTCTTCCATTTCCAGGAAGAAGCTCCCGGCCTGATTTTCTGGCATGCACGCGGCTGGGCACTCTGGCAGCAGGTCGAACAATACATGCGCCGTGTTTACCAGGATAACGGTTACCAGGAGGTTAAGGCACCTCAGCTGTTAGACCGTTCTCTGTGGGAAAAATCCGGGCACTGGTCTAAGTACAAAGAGAATATGTTCACGACAGAGTCGGAAAACCGCTACTACGCTCTGAAACCGATGAACTGCCCGGGCCACATTCAGATCTTCAACAGCGCCGTTCGTTCTTACCGCGATCTGCCGATCCGCTACGGTGAGTTCGGCGCTTGCCACAGAAATGAACCGTCCGGCTCTCTGCACGGTTTAATGCGCGTCCGCGGCTTCACTCAGGACGACGGACATATCTTCTGTACCGAAGATCAGATTCTTTCCGAATGCACCGCTTACACCAAGCTCGTTCAGAAGGTCTATGCCGACTACGGCTTTACGGATATCTCTTACAAGATTGCAACACGTCCTGAAAAACGTATCGGCGATGATGCAACTTGGGACAAAGCAGAAAAAGCTCTGATGGATGCTTTGGATGCTTCCGGCATCAAATATGACATCCTTCCGGGTGAAGGCGCATTCTACGGTCCGAAGATCGAATACCATCTGCGTGACTCCTTAGGCCGCGGCTGGCAATGCGGTACGATCCAGGTTGACTTCCAGATGCCGTCTCGTCTCGGTGCCGAATATGTGACCGAAAGCAACGGCAGAGCCACTCCTGTCATGCTTCACCGCGCGATTGTCGGCAGCTTGGAACGCTTCATCGGCATGCTGCTCGAACACTATGCCGGTCAGCTTCCTCCGTGGCTCGCTCCGGTACAGGTCGCCGTTGCCAACATTACCGACGATCAGGCCGATTACGCTCAGGAAGTTGTTTCTATGCTCAAAAAGGCGGGTCTTCGCGCCGAAGCAGATTTGCGAAACGGCAAAATTACATATAAGATTCGCGAACTTAGCCTGCAGAAGCTTCCTTACATCCTCGTTGTCGGAGCTAAGGAAAAGGCAGAAGGTAAAGTCGCGGTTCGAGTTCGCGGCGGCAAGGATCTTGGCGCCATGAGCGTGGAAGACTTTATTAAGCTCGTTCAGGAAGATGTGGCCACACGCCGCAACGTGAACGAAATTGAATAACTAATTGGAGACGAAAATAGCTCAAGAACGTACACACCGGATCAATGGCGAGATCCGCGTCCCTGAAGTTCGCTTGACAGGTCTTGACGGCGAGATGATCGGTATCGTCAGGACCTCTCAGGCTTTAGCCATGGCCGAAGAGGCAGATGTTGACTTAGTGGAGGTCGCGCCGAACGCTCGTCCTCCGGTCTGCCGTCTGATGGATTACGGTAAATTCCGCTATCAGGAGCAGAAGAAGGCACAGGAACAGAAGGCCAAGCAGAAGGTCATCCAGGTCAAGGAAGTGAAGTTCCGTCCGCAGACGGATAAGAACGACTACGACACGAAACTTCGTGCTTTGACTCGTTTCTTAGCCGACGGCAATAAAGCAAAGGTCACACTGCGCTACAGAGGCCGTGAAATGGCTCACCAGGAATTTGGTACAGATCTCCTGAATAAAGTGAAGGAAGATTTGGCTGATATCGCTCAGGTCGAATCCTTTCCTAAACTTGAAGGCCGCCAGATGATTATGGTTCTGGCTCCTAAGAAAAAGAAATAATATTCTTACAAATTAATGATTTGTTTTGGAGTATTATTACGACCCTGCTTTCGGGCAGAAAATAAGTGAAACCAGGCTGAACAAGATCCTCAGTGTCTGAGGGCGCCTGCAATCATCTAATAAAAGGAACTTAGGCAAAATGCCCAAGATGAAAACTAAAAAAGCTGCGAGCAAGCGTTTTAAAGTTCGCTCCGGCGGCTCCATCAAGCGTGCACACGCTACCAAGCGTCATATTCTCACCAAGCGCACGACGAAGAACAAACGTCACCTGCGCGGCATGTTAACCATCAGCGAGTCGGATAAAAAAGAAATCCGCGCGATGATGCCTTACGCTTAATTTAGAGGAGAGAATAAGATGCCCCGAGTAAAACGTGGTGTAACGGCTCGTGCCCGTCATAAGAAAGTATTTGCGCTGTCCAAGGGCTTTACCCTTCGCCGCAATAATGTTTATCGTGTCGCTAAGCAGGCAGTTATGCGTGCCGGTCAGTACGCATACCGCGATCGCCGCAACAAGAAACGTGTATTCCGCCGTCTGTGGATTGCTCGTATCAATGCCGGTGCTCGTGCCAACGGCATGAACTACAGCCAGTTCATGAACGGCCTCAAGAAAGCCGGTATTGAACTCGACCGTAAAGTTCTGTCCAACATGGCCATCTTCGATAAAGAAGGTTTCGCCGCTGTTGTTGCCAAAGCTAAAGCTAGCCTTGCTTAATTAGCTTCAGACACGCAGGTTTCAAGCCGATTTCAGTGCTTTGAAACTGCTAAAATACCTACAAAAGCCTGGTTTGATATGCCAGGCTTTTGTTTTTTCAGGTTACTAAAAATCCAACTGACCCAATATGGAAGATCTCAGTCTAATCATTCAATCTGCCAAAGAGGCTTTTGATCAGGCCGCAACGCCGGCAGCCCTGGAAGACGCGAAAGCTGTCTATCTCGGCAAAAACGGTTCTTTGACAGCATTGCTGAAGGGGATGGCAAAACTGTCCATCGAAGAAAAACGCGCTCGCGGAGCCGAAATCAATAAAGCCAAACGTGAAGTCGAAACGCTGCTCAATAATCGACGCGAAGCTTTGGCCCGCGAAGAACTTAACCGTAAATTGACCTCTGAATCGGTCGATATCACATTGCCGGGCCGCACATTCGGCAACGGCGGTATTCATCCGGTTATGAGAACCTGGATGCGCGTTGAAGAAATCTTTAAAACCATCGGCTTTGATGTTGCCGACGGCCCTGAAGTTGAAAACGACTGGTACACCTTTACAGCCCTGAATAATCCGCCTAATCATCCGGCCCGCAGTATGCAGGATACGTTCTACGTTGACATGAAGGATGAAACCGGCAAGCAGCTTCCGTTGAGACCGCATACCTCTCCGATGCAGGTTCGCTATGCCCGTCAGCATAAGCCGCCTATTAAAGTTATCGCTCCCGGAAGAACCTATCGTGTGGACTCTGACGCAACGCACTCTCCGATGTTCCATCAGGTCGAAGGTCTTTGGATCGACGAAAACATCAGTTTTGCCGACTTGAAGGGCGTATACGTTGACTTCCTGAAGCATTTCTTTGAAACGGACGACTTAATCGTTCGTTTCCGTCCGAGCTACTTCCCGTTCACTGAACCGAGCGCTGAAGTGGACATGATGTTCACCAGCGGCCCGAGAAAGGGCAAATGGCTGGAAATCAGCGGCTCCGGTGAAGTCCATCCGAATGTGGTCAGAAACTTCGGATTAGACCCGGAACGCTACATCGGTTTTGCTTTCGGTTCCGGCCTCGAAAGACTGACCATGCTCCGCTACGGAATCGACGACCTTCGTCTTTTCTTCGAAGGCGATCTCCGCTTCCTCAAACAGTTCAACTAATCGGCGAAAGGATAAAAATGTTATTTTCAGAAGAGTGGCTGCGCCATTACATCAATCCTGCCCTCAGCAGCGATGAGCTGTGCGAAACCCTGACGATGGGCGGCCTGGAAATCGAAGGCGCAGAACCGATTGCGCCGGCCTTCACCGGAGTGGTCGTTGCTCAGGTATTGACCTGCGAACAGCATCCGAATGCAGACAAACTGCATGTCTGCACGGTGGATATCGGTAAAGAGGAACCTGTGCAAATCGTCTGCGGTGCTCCGAACGTTAAAGCCGGAGTCAAGGTTCCGTGCGCTACCATCGGCGCTGTGCTTCCGGGCGACTTTAAGATTAAAAAAGCCAAACTCCGCGGTGTCGAGAGCAACGGTATGCTTTGCTCCAGCAGGGAATTAGGCATCAGCGAAGATCATTCCGGTCTGTGGATTCTTCCGGAAGACGCTCCTGTCGGTGAAGACATTCGCGTCTACGAACGTTTCGATGACAAGAAGATTGAAGTCAAAGCAACTCCGAACCGCGGTGACGCTTTAAGCGTGATCGGTGTCGGCCGTGATTTGAGAGCGCTGACCGGTGCCGAGCTTTCCCTCCCGGATTTCTCTCCGGTTCCGGCTACCTGCGACTGCGTTCACGAAGTGCGCAATGAAGCTCCGGATCTTTGCGGACGCTTTGCCGGCCGCGTGATCTGCGGCGTCAATGCCAAAGCCCTGACTCCGCAGTGGATGAAGGACCGTCTGGAGCGTTCCGGACAGCGTTCGATTTCTGCGCTGGTGGACATCTCCAATTACGTGATGCTGGAACTCGGTCGTCCGACTCATATTTTTGACCTCGATAAGCTTGACGGGCCGCTGACCGTTCGCTGGGGTAAAGGAGGCGAGAAGGCCGAATTGCTGAACGGTCAGACCGTCGATATCGATCCGTATTTCGGCGTGATCAGTGACAACAACCGTATTGAAGCGATTGCTGGCATCATGGGTGGCGATCATGCTGCTGTTTCGCTGGACACGAAGAATGTATTCATTGAAGCGGCTTTCTGGTGGCCAAAAGCTATTCAGGGCCGCTGCAGAAAATTAAATTTCTCGACGGACGCTGCATACAGATTTGAACGCGGTGTGGATTTCCAGTCCAATGTGGACCACATCGAATACATCACTCGTCTGATTCTTGAGATTTGTGGTACCGCAGAAACCAAGGTCGGCCCGGTTGTCGACGAAATCGAAGAGCTGCCGGTTCGCGAACCCGTCCGCATGAGGGCAGACCGCTGCAGAAAAGTTATCGGTGCCGATATCTCTGACGACAAAATGGCCGAGTGCTTTACTCGTTTAGGCTTCTCTTTCAAGAAGGAAGGCCGCACTTTCGTAGTAGACGCTCCGAGCTATCGTTTTGACATCGAGATTGAAGAAGATTTGATTGAAGAAGTCGCTCGTCTCTACGGTTATCAGAACCTGACGGAAATTCCTCCGCTGGCTCGCGTAGCCATGCTCGAACGTCCGGAAGCGAAACTCGATCGTCACGAACTTCGCAAGAAGATGGCCGGTTTAGGGTTCCAGGAACTGATTAACTATTCCTTCATCAGTGAGGAAGCCGAAGCGGACTTTGCCGAAGTTAAGGATCCGATTAAAGTTTTGAATCCGATCGCTTCCCAGATGGCTGTCATGAGAACACAGCTGATCTCCGGCTTGGTGGATCGTCTTAAGTACAACCTCAATCGTAAAGCCGACAGAGCAGCCTTGTTTGAATTAGGCCGTATCTTCAGACGTGATCCCTCCGTTAAGGGCTCCGACGCTGCCGTTGAAGGCGTGTATCAGCCGCTGCATCTTGCCGCTCTGGTATACGGCTCAGCTCGCCCAGCTCAGTGGGGAGAGAAGGCTAGAAACTTTGACTTCTTCGACTTGAAGGGTGCGGTTGAGATGCTGCTTCCGGGCCGCAACCTCCGCTTTGAAAAATCTAATCATCCGGCACTCCATCCGGGACGCGCTGCCACCGTTTATCTCGACGGTGAAGAGATTGGATTTATCGGCGAACTGCATCCTAAGCTTGCTCATAAGTACGAGCTGCCGCATTCTCCGATTGCCTTCGAACTCAAGGAAGAAGCCCTTTTGGATGTCGGGGTTCCGGTTAACCGCAGCTTGTCTAAGTTCCAGCCGATGTCTCGCGATATCGCTGTCTTCATTGACGATGCCGTGCCGGTTCAGAAACTGATGGACGCCGTGCGAAAGGCCGCAAAGAAAGATCCGCGCCTGCTGAGTTTGTCATCTTTTAAACTCTTTGATCTTTACAAACCTCAGGATGGTGCTAATGTAGGGAAGAAGAGCCTTGCGTTTAATATGTTGCTTCAGCGCCCGGACGCACAGCTTTCTGAAGAGGAGGCTGACGAGGCCGTGGCGGCTGTGGTAGAAGCCCTCGGTAAAGAGGGTGCAGTCTTGAGAGATTAAGGGGAAGTCATGGCAAACATTGGTCCTGACAATTTTGAACTCGTCAAAGAGTTGCTTGGGGATAAAAACACAATGAACCGCAGCACGCTCGAAGAAGTTCTCTTCGAGGAGCTCGGGTTCAGCCGCGAGATGTCTCGAGTTTTTGTGACTCAGTTTTTCCAGACCATTTCGGACGTTTTGGCAACCGGAGAAGAGGTGAAACTGACGACCCTCGGCAGGTTTGAAATCTGCGGCAGAGCATACAAAATGTTCTTTGACCCGGAGGCCAAGGAATGGTTTGACGCTCCGACCCGTTTGGATGTCTACTTTCATCCTTCCAAGAAACTGACGGACTTTATCGATTACAACCTCCGCCAAAAGGCTTGATA
>URYO01000063.1 GCA_900552195.1 uncultured Sutterella sp.
CCTATGAAATCGTAGAGCAATGTTACGAACTGCCGGAGTTTGCAAAAACTTTAAATAAGCTCTTAACAAGAGCAGGCACGCGAAAACCGTGCAAAGAAGTCTAAGGGTTAATAAAAAAATCGCGGACACTTTCTGATCCTCTCGTTTTACTTGTTTTGTTGTTAATCATTCTAAATGAGGCGGCGGTCAACAATGCAGAATTTTGGCCTGAACCGCTCAATTAGACGTTTAGACGTAAGGAAAACACAACGGCTTACCGGTCTTGCAGAGACTCTCATACGTAAGCCAGTCGAAAGCAGGGCCCGGATCCGTCTTGCGAAGCGGTGCGATCATGGAATGGCCCGTGACGTATTTGATAGGATAAGCTTCGGCAAGTGCATCGGTGAGGCGCCCGAGCGTTTCATATTGCGCCTGCTCATAGGGCGCTGAATCTGTACCTTCCAATTCCACGCCGATCGAGAAGTCATTGCAGTTCTCACGGCCCTCGTAAGAGGAAACGCCGGCATGCCAGGCACGGTCCAAACAGGAAACGTACTGGAACAGGCGTCCACTCCGATCAATAAAGAAGTGTGAAGAAACGCGCAGTCCTTCTAAATCTTGGTAGGACGGATGCTTGCAGCAGTCAAGCGTTCCGCAGAAAAGCGCGTCGACATCTCCGGTTCCGAACTGGCCGGCTGGCAAACTGATGTTGTGTATCACCAGAAGAGAAATCTCTTCGCCTTCCGGCCGCTCGTTGAAATGCTCGGAGGGCCGAATTGCCGCTTCGTCACACCAGCCGTTAGGAAAAATTCGCATCAGTGCGCCTTCGGGCCTTTCATTGCGTGCTGGCGGCAGCAATAGTACTTCCCATTGCTGTATACAGCTTCACTGATCAGAACATACAAGCCGCAGTTCGCGCACGAAACCATCTTTTCGCCCGGCATATCGTTTTTGTGTTCCGCAAGATTGGCTTTTTCCTGTTTATCCAGGCGCTTTTCAAGCTGAATCTGCTTTAAGCGCATGGAACGCCAGGCAAAGTAAATAACGGCAACGATAAGAACAAAGAAAATGATCCTGGACATGACTTAGGCTCCCGGAACAACTTCCATAACAAAGCGAACGCCGATATAAGAAACCATCAGAACGCAGAAGCCGATAACGGTCCAAAGAGCGGCAAACTTTCCTCTCCAGCCTCTGAGATGATGTCCGAGAAGCAGGATTCCGAAGATGACCCAGGCCATGCAGGTGGTGACAGTCTTGTGGTCAAAACGGAAGGCTTGGCCGAAAAGTTCCTGAGAATAGACAGCACCGAACAGAATCGCAGCGGTCAGAACAATGAACCCGACCCAGATCAAACGGAAAAGGATTTTCTCCATTTCCATCATGGAAGGCATGTTGTCCAAAATATTGACGTGCTTTGCGCCCTCGTGAGTAACAAAGTCCTTGGCGCGGACTCTCTTATGAACGGCCATTAAAAGCAGTCCTTGGATAAGCGCCATCGTCATCACGCTGTACGCAAGAATCGCCAGAAGCAGATGCAGTCTGAAAGGGCCGCTCGCGGTTTCCGGCGCTAAGGGAGAACCAGGCAGCAGAAGCGGCAAAAGCATGCTAACCGCAGAAAGCGGCAGAACAAAAACCAGCATGGCGCCGATCTTAGAGAAGAAACTTTCCAAGAGCAGCAGGAACGTGCAGGTGAACAGCGTAATCGTCAGCGCTAGCGCCATTCCAAAGTGCGGAGTCCCGTACAGGAACAAAGCCTCGTAAATCAGGTAAGCCTGGATCATAAGACCTGCGCAAATCAGGGGGCGAATCCAGAATTTCTCCGAAGGTTCAGGCTCTTGCAACGTTTTGTAAATTCCGAAGGCTGCGGCTAAATACAATACGGCCGCAAAAACGTAAAATATGGCATTCAATGTCATCGTTACGACTCTTTTTTATATAGTTGATCGTATTGTATGACTTAACTCTTTCCTTTGAATTAATGTAATGCTCGATTCTCTTACTCAGCGTCTTACCAAAGTCGTCAAAACCATTCGCGGACAAGCTCGTCTGACCGAATCCAACATGCAGGACATGCTGCGTGAAATTCGTATTGCCCTCCTCGAGGCAGACGTTGCCATTCCCGTGGTCAAAGATCTCATTGCAAGAATTAAAGAAAAAGCCCTCGGAACCGAAGTTCAGACAAGCCTGACTCCGGGCCAGGCATTGGTCGGCATTGTTCACGACGAATTAACAAAAGTTATCGGCGGAGAGGATCCTGAAAATGTTCGCGAGATCAACCTCGCTACCCAGCCTCCCGCAATCATCCTGTTAGCCGGCCTTCAAGGTGCCGGTAAAACGACGACCGCCGGCAAGCTCGGTAAATGGCTCAAAGAAGAAAAGAAGAAAAAAGTTCTGACAGTTTCCGCCGACGTGTACCGTCCTGCCGCTATTGATCAGCTACAAACAGTTTCTCAGCAGGCCAACATTGACTTCTTCCCGAGTACTCCGAACGAAAAACCGCTCGATATTGCCCGCAAGGCCCTCGAATACGCAAAGCTTCATTACTACGACGTGCTCATCGTCGATACGGCCGGTCGCTTAGCGATCGACGAGCAGATGATGAATGAGGTCAGCGATCTGGAAAAATTCTTAAATCCGATCGAAACCTTCTTCGTGGTCGACGCCATGGTCGGTCAGGACGCAGTCAACACCGCGAAAGCCTTCGGCGAAAAACTTCCTCTAACCGGCGTGATTCTGACTAAGGTCGACGGCGACTCCAGAGGTGGTGCAGCGCTTTCCGTTCGCATGGTCACCGGTAAGCCCATCAAATTTATGGGCGTTGGTGAAAAACTCAACGGTTTCCAGCGTTTTGATCCGCAGGCCATGGCCGGACGAATCCTCGGCATGGGCGACATCGTTTCTCTTGTCGATGAAGTCCGCAAGAACGTGGATATCGAAAAAGCCCAGAAGTTCGCTGAAAAAATGCGTAAGGGCGACGATTTCACACTCGAAGACTTCAAGGATCAGCTCGCTCAGGTCAAAAACCTGGGCAGTTTCTCTTCCTTAATTGAGAAACTCCCGGCACAGTTCGCCCAAGCTGCCGGCCAGGTTGACGACGAACAGGCTAAGAAACAGCTCGCCCGTACTGAAGCCATCATTAATTCGATGACACCGCATGAACGCAGAAAACCTGAAATCATCAAAGCAAGCCGCAAGCGCAGAATCGCTGCCGGCGCCGGCACTACCGTTCAGGAAGTCAATCGTCTGCTCAAACAGTTTGAGCAGAGCCGCGAAATGATGAAGATGATGAAAAAAGGCGGCATGGGCAAAATGATGCGCGCTTTCAGAAGCCTTAGCGGCCGCTTCCCGGGTATGGGCGGCATGGGCGGAGGCTTCTAGTGAGCCAAAAGGCTGTTCGTATTCTCGGAATTGACCCGGGGCTTAATCACACCGGCTACGGCCTTGTAGATTTTGTGCCCGGTCATTTCACCTATGTCGCCTCTGGTGTTTTGAATGTACCCGCAGGCGAACTTTCCGACAGACTGGGATTCATTTTTAAGTCCTTGTCGGCTTTGATCGAGGAGCATCATCCGAATGTCGCTTCGATTGAAAAAACTTTCTTGAATACGAATGCCCAGTCCAGCATGCTGCTGTCACACGCAAGAGGCGCTGCGATGTGTGCTGTCGCATGTCACTCTATCCTATGCAAAGAAATCAGCACTCGCGAGATTAAAAAATCCGTAACCGGCTACGGCGCCGCTGACAAAGATCAAGTGCAGCAAATGGTTCTAAGGCATCTGAAGCTTGAGGACACGCGCTTCAGTCCGGACGAGTCGGATGCTCTGGCAACCGCGATCTGCTACGGCAGCTCCAGTATCCTGCTCGGCCTCGTACCGACACTCGGAACCAAGGCCGGCAGCAGCGGAACCGGTGTATCCCGCAGAGGCTCAAGTGCTCGCCGCTCAAGAAACGAGTGGACGAAACGTTATGAAGGAAAGGTCTAACTAATGATTGCAACCATTCGAGGAAAAATTCTTCAAAAAAATCCTCCGCAAGTTGTTGTTGAGTGCGGCGGACTAGGCTACGAGATCGATGTCCCGATGTCCACTTTCTACAATCTTCCGAACATCGGCGAAGAAGTGTTTCTGGAAACCGTCATGATCGTTCGTGAAGATGCGCAGCTGCTTTACGGCTTTTTAACTTCTCAGGAAAAATCAGTGTTCCGGCAGCTTCTGAAAGTGAGCGGCATCGGTCCAAGAATTTCGCTCGCCATGCTCTCCTCTATGTCTGCAGAAGATATCGGAAACGCCATTGCCAATAATGAAATCGGACTTTTGACGATGGTTCCCGGCATCGGTAAGAAAACGGCCGAACGTCTCGTTCTTGAGCTGAAGGACAAGATGGTCGTCACTTCTGCGCCCACGGTTTCTTCCGTTCAGACAGAGGTCATCCAGGCTTTGGTTGCGTTGGGTTTCAGCGAACGCGAAGCTCGCGGCGCTGCGAAAAACGTCCCTGCAGATGCCGACGCCTCCGAAGGCATTCGTCTCTGTCTGCGTCAACTTGCTCAGAAAGGTTAATCCATGGCGGACAGCAATTCGATTCTTTCCTCTGAAAGAAAAGAAAAAGAAGAAGTCATCGACAAGGCCCTTCGTCCGACACGTCTCAAAGACTATGCCGGCCAAGACGGTATTCGTGAGCAGTTAGATCTGTTCATCACGGCTGCACGCAATCGCGGAGAAGCTCTGGATCACGTTTTGCTCTTCGGCCCTCCGGGCTTAGGTAAAACGACACTGGCAAACATCATCGCCAACGAACTCGGCGTCAAGCTTCGTCAAACGTCGGGCCCTGTTTTAGAAAAGGCCGGGGACTTGGCTGCCATGCTTACAAGTTTGGAGCCGCATGATGTTCTCTTCATTGACGAAATCCATCGTCTCTCGCCGGTCGTCGAAGAAATTCTTTATCCGGCCTTAGAGGACTTCAAGCTCGACATCATGATCGGCGAAGGCCCTGCTGCCCGTTCGATCAAAATCGATCTTCCGCATTTCACGCTTGTGGGTGCCACGACACGTGCAGGTTCATTGACCAAACCGCTGCAGGATCGTTTCGGTATTCGTGCCCAACTTCAGTACTACTCGCCTGAAGACCTGACAACCATTGTGCTGCGCTCCATGCACTTGCTAAATATGCCGGCAGATAAAGGCGCAGCCGGTGAGATTGCCCGCCGCTCCCGCGGTACACCTCGAATCGCAAACAGATTGCTTCGACGTATTCGCGACTTTTCCGAAGTCCGTCATCAGGGTCAATTGTCCGAACAAATCGCAAAAGACGCCCTTACCATGCTAGAAGTCGATCCGATCGGCTTAGACAGCCTCGACTGCCAATTCCTGCTTGCGATCATTGAAAAATTCCAAGGCGGTCCCGTCGGTATCGAAAACCTGGCTTCCGCTGTCGGTGAGGAGTCTGATACGCTTCAAGATATGGTCGAGCCTTATCTGATCAAAGAAGGTTTTGTTCAGAGGACACCAAGGGGACGCGTGGCGACACCGCGCGCATACAGCCATTTCGGGCTCGATAGAAAACATAAAGATTTGGGATTTTTATTCGATGACGACCAATATTAGTTCTTACAACTTGTCCGAGCGTCAGGTGCAGCTGGACTTGTCCGTTCTTCCCTACGATTTTGAAGAGAACGTCAAGACATTGAGCGAACAAGCGCGTCAGGCCTGGAACGACGTTCAAGATTTGGAAGCTTCTGCCTGCCCTGACAATAAGGCTCAAATCACGATCACGATGCACCCGTCCTTTGCTTCTCAGATTTACTTCCCTGAGGAGTTTTTGCTTGTCATGGGATTGGACTGCGTCGGCGTACGTCAGGTTCAGTGCTTCCCGCGCGACACTTCAAGCTGCGATACTGAAGACGGAGAAATTACCGTTGCGCTCGTCTGCGTCGGAAAGAGACAGGACATCCAGGCCATTCCCGGCAAACTGGAAAAAGTTGTCTCAGACACACTCGTCGGAAAACAGATTCGAACCATTGAAAGTATTGAAGCCGTCTCTATCTATGACCGCTTGGATATTCCCAACGATTACTTCGAGGACCATTTCTTAGTCGGTGTTTATGTGACGCCCGGAAAAACAATCGAAGAATCCAAGGAAGACTTTAAAAATTACGCTCAGAAAAACGATCTTGAAGTACACCCCAACTTCTTAGTCGACAAGGACGGTGTCTTCTATGTGCTTCTGCGCGGGGCCCGCTACAAACTCGATGCTATCGGCGACTACGCCTACACCTTCTGTGTACGTGTCCCGCCGCTGAAAAAAGCCTGACTCAGCACCTCACAACAAAATTAAATCGTCGGCTTTTCCTTTTAGGAGGGTCCTCTAGTGATTTCTACTTTTTACTCGAACTCGTTCGAAGTTCTTCGGACGGTTCTTGCCACAAAAATCGGTTTTAATCTGGAGGACCTGCGAAACAGGAATGCCTCCTTTTTTGAGCAAATCGAAGTTATCGTCCCTACGACGATGGTCGGGGACAACCTCAACCGCTTCTTCGCGGATCACTTCGGAGCCACTCCGGGGATTGAATTCTCTAACGTAGCCAGCTGGATGTTCAAAGTTCTCGGGCAGTCTCTTTCTAACACTGAGACTTCCCAGGTCATGGACTGGACTTTTTACGAGATCCTGAGGCAAAAGCAAACCGAAAAGACCTTTCCTAAAGAAGAAAAGCGTCTTTATGAATACATTCAGACGTTGAACCCCGTCGGTGTGTTGGAATTTGCCCGTCATCTGAACACAGTTTTCATTACTTACGGTTCCTATCGCTTTGACTGGCTGCAACAGTGGGCTTTAGAGAAATTCAAATTCAACCATAAGGTACACCCGCTTCCGGTACCAAATGCAAAGGCAGAAGAAGAGCGATTGAAGAAGAACGCTGACTTTTTGTGGCAAAAGCGTCTTTGGCAAGAATTAATCGAACAGACCGGCGCAGAAAGCGAAGGAAAAATCTTCGGGTGGCTTGAAAATACTATTGAGCGAATCCGGAAGAACAAACCGGTTGAGAACAGTCTTCCGATTCATCTTTTTCTGCCATTCTCGATTCCGCCTAACTTACTGCCTCTGATTCGAGCTTATGAAGATTCTCCTTGCATCTCATCGAAAAAGAATGCGGATGCGGAGTTCCCCGCCATACAGACTCCACCTATCTGACCCGCCTGA
>URYO01000064.1 GCA_900552195.1 uncultured Sutterella sp.
TTCAAGCAAATCCCCAAAGGCAAGCCATGCTCCAGGACCTGCTCAGTAATACGGCGTATATAAGGCAGCGATGAAGAAGGCAAAATCGAACTGGGCTCCAAACTCTTGGAGAGATCTTCCAAGTCTCATCACTTACCCTATTCAAAAGTCACCAATGAGGATTGGACCCGCGTCTGCAAGGCGAACGGTTTCACAGACAAGAATGCTTTGCTTGATGCAATCGGCTCGGGACAGAAGGACTCCCTCCTGCTTCTTCATCAATTGACCGCCCCCTACACATTGAAGGGTAACGAAACGGCGACTACTGTCCAACAGACCCAAGAACCTGTCTTAGCACTCAAAGGCCAAATCTGCAAGCTTGCGCCCTGCTGCACACCGGCAATGGATGATGTCATCATCGGACATTACATCGCCGGTACCAATACCCTTCATGTTCATCGAAAGGACTGCAGTCACGTTCAGCGTGGAATGAGAACCGACCCTGAAAATTGGCGCGATCTGCAATGGAACAGCCAATATAAAGGCGGCTATCCGGTTAAGTTAGACATTGAATTGACCAATACCCATGCCACGCTTGAAAGATTGACCAGCATGATTGCTCAGCAGCATTCGAGCGTCACGGGCTTTGCCATGAGCCAACAAAACGGCGTGGATAAGGTCGAGCTCACAATCTTAGTGAGCGACACGAAACATCTGCAGAAGATCATCAACGCCATTCGTACGATTGATACCGTTCGACTCGTCAGCCGTCATTTAGAAAGTACGCCGGCGATGAAGCCCGTTGACGTCGAAATCGACGAATAGTTTCCTTACGGTCAATCGAGTAGGGGGACGGGTTTCCCCGCCCCTCTCTCACAGCACCCATCGTGCGGTACCGCAATGGGCGCTTCATTAACGGATCTCCATAAAGCGGAGAGAGTACAGGCCTAATCTTACAAAACGGTCGTTCTTGATAGCTTGATTCATGTGCGATTGTCCCGAATTCCACCAAGCTCCTCTTCCGTTGACAGAACTCTTCCAAGCTCTTTCGGGATCGATTCCAAGTTTCACAAGGTTTCGTTCCCTTGTTATCGGTTTCTTCCATGCTATCCAGATAAGTTTCCTGAGATGATGGCGGATTCTTTGGTCCATTTCTTCCCAGTATTGCTTTCTGTCGTCCAGACGATAGTAGTTTCTCCATCCTCTAAGGATTGGAGTAATAGCTTTAATCGTCCATCCTAGTGAAGTCCCCCGCGCAGTGTTAAATATCTTGTGTAGTTTCGTCCACAGCCTCTTTACGGACTTTTGTGCCACGACAATACGTGTACAGTCTGCTTTCGAGAAGGTGTACCCGAGAAAGACCGAGTCCCTCGGACGAAAGGTGCCACTCTTGTCGCGATTTACTCGCAGCTTGAGTGTCTCCTCTACATATTTGGTGATATTTGTCAGAACTCGCTGAGCCGCTTTCTCTGATTTCACATAGATGTTGCAGTCGTCCGCGTAGCGGACATGGTTGAGTCCTCTTGTTTCCAATTCCCGATCCAAATCCGTCAGCATAATGTTTGACAGTAGCGGACTGAGCGGCGATCCCTGAGGTACGCCTTCCAGTCTTGGACTTACAAGCCCGTCTTCCATGATGCCTGCGTTTAAATATCGTCGGATTAGTTTCAAGATTGCCTTGTCATCTATAACTCGGCTGACTCTGTCCATCAGAATATCGTGGTTGACTCGGTCGAAGAATTTGGACAAGTCCATTTCGACGACCCATCTATTTCCATCTTCGATGTACTTTTGAGCCCTTTGCACTGCCTGCCGGCAGTTCCGTCCCTCTCTGAACCCATAACTTTTGTCCGAGAATTGATCCTCGAACGCGTCTCCAATGGTCATCACTATGGCCTGTTGGATTGTTCGGTCCAAGAGAGTTGGAATTCCTAACATCCGTGTGCCCCCGTTTGGCTTGGGTATATCCACGCGTCGAACAGGAGCGGGAATGTAGGTACCGTTTTTAAGTTTCTGTCTGATCTTCTCCCCGTGAACTCGCAAAAGATTAGGAAGTTGCTCATAGGTTATCCCGTCTATGCCGGGTGCTCCTTTGTTCTTGATAACCTTCTGCGCCGCATCGTCGAGATAGAAACATACTAAATCGATGAGCGGACAGCCTCTAGGTTCAGCTTTCGTCCAATGTGACTTCGCCATGACTAGCTACTCCTTCTTTTACCGTAGACGACACTGCGCTGTTCTGCCCGCTTTGCGTCGTGACAGCCGCCCCTCTAGGACGTTGTTCTGAGGTCCGCTTGAATTTGTCATGAGAGTTGTCACCTCTACTCGCGTTGTTAATGTTCAGCCCTTCAGGTTGCCCCTACTATGGCCTCGGCTGACTTCCGATTTGACATCCGAACTCCTCGCGAAGCCCGTAGCCAATGGCATCAAATCGGATCTCCCCAGGTAAGACGTACTTCTTTCCTGCCTGTCCATCGGATCTACGTCTCAGACTCCTGTATGAGTATTGGATATTGGGTAGTCGTGCCCCCACATCCGTCTGAGCCGCCTCATATCCGCTTCCTGTTCGTTGAACATGCATTTTGCTATCGGCTTCCTCCAGACCTAGTGTTGCCGCTACGCCCTTGCCGAGTCGCTAACCCTTCCCCTCATCGGGCGGGTTCGGGATTCTCACCCTATAGAAGTGCGCCATGCTGGGCGCACACGACAAAACCCGAGCAATTGCCCGGGTTTTGCCGTCTCTGAAAAGACTATCGCCTTCTTAACCTATCGGTTTAGTACTGATCGAAGATCTTCTGGATTTCTTTCGGATCCTTAGTCTGAGTCAGGGCCAGCATCAAAAGAACGCGAGCTTTCTGAGGATTCAGAGAACCGGATGAAACAAAACCGTACTTAGCGTCATCGACTTCCGCGTCTTTGGTTGTAGAACCGGTCGGCACACGAGAGGAGCGAACGATCGCAATGCCGTCTTTAGCTGCCTTCTCGATGATCGGGAATGTTGACTTATGAAGGTTGCCGTTGCCGACGCCGGCGGTAACGATACCGTCGTATTTGGCATCAACTAAGGCTTGAGCCTGAATTCCTTCAACACCTGCGTGTTGATAGACCACGCCGACCTTCGGCAGCTTGTCTAAACCGTCGACCTTGAACTGAGTCTGAGTCGTGTGTTTGGTCACTGGTGTTGCATCCCACAGAACCTTGCCGTTATGGATCGTTGCCAGCTGACCAGCGTTCGGGCTCTGGAAAGTTTCAACACCTGTTGTGTTTGTCTTCGTGACGTCACGTGCACCGAGAACACGGTCATTCATCACAACCATAACACCTTTGCCGGCAGCGGAAGGATCACCGGCGACAGCAACGGCGTTGTAGAGGTTAGCAGGACCGTCAGCAGAAAGTGCATTCGACGGGCGCATAGCACCTACCAGAACGATCGGTTTGTTGCACTTAGCCGTGAGGTTCAGAAAGTAAGCGGTTTCTTCCATCGTGTCGGTCCCGTGTGTAATCACAAAACCGTCTTTCTTGCCGCACTCAGCATTGATCTTCTTAGCAAGCGTCAGCCAAACAGCATCGCTCATATCCTGAGAGCCAATCTGTGCAACTTGATCGCTAGTGACATTGGCGATGTTTGCAAGTTCAGGAACTGCCTGCACTAATTTGTCGACACCGACCTTGGCAGCAGAGTAATTGGTTTTATCAGACGCCGCGGATTGTCCGGCAATCGTACCGCCAGTCGCGTAAACAGCAACGTTCGGCAGAGCGGCAAAAGCGGCACCGCATACTGCGGCAAGAACAGTTCCTAAAACAGCCTTACGAATCATTCTTCTCCTCCTCGAATTAAGAAAGCAAACATCACAAAGTGGTCTTGATGCCTGCTTTTGAATGATTCGGAGATTCTATTAACCACGTTTCTAACTAAAAATCGCTTGTTTGTGGTCATTGACTTTTCAAGAACTCAATTTATTTGCACCTAAATTTCTAACTGTCCTTATAAATCAATCAACTATCTAATTCATTAAAACTTTATCTTCACCCAAACATTGAAAACTCATTTATTAATTGTCGTGGTTTCCACTAATGAATACGGATAATGGGTAACATGAATTTTCTAGGCCATAAATTTCGACTCGCAAGAGATTGTTGCTCATGAAGAACAGACTCAAGAAAATTGTTTCAAATCTTTTCTTTCCGGCGACAGCTACAAAAATGGGCGCCGAAGCGCCCACTGTTAACAAATTCTGAGGTTAGAGTTTTTCGCTCCTGCCGCCCTTCGGCTGCCACTTCATGAAATGGTGTTCAGCCAGAGACACCATCCAGTCCAGGACCAGTGCAAACGCAGTCAGAACCAAAATACCAGCCATAACCGTGTTGATATCAAACGTACTTTCAGCCTGCAGAATCAGGTAACCGACACCGCTTGCGGAACCTAAGTATTCGCCGACGACCGCACCGACGAAGGCCATACCGACGGAAGAATGCAGCGAAGAAAACACCCAGCTCATCGCGCTCGGAAGATAAACAAATCGGAGCAGCTGAGTTTTATTGGCGCCGAGCATGCGAGCACTCGCCAGCACATTCGGGCTAACCTCTCGAACGCCTTGATAGACGTTGAAGAACACGATGAAAAAGACCAGAGTGATACCGAGGGCAACTTTAGAGCCGATGCCAAGACCGAACCAAACACCGAAAATCGGAGCCAGGATCACGCGAGGCATAGAGTTCAAACCCTTGATATAAGGATCTGCAATCGCCGCAGCCGTCGGAGCAAGTGCGAGCCAAAGGCCGACGAGAAGACCGGCAGCAGTACCGAAAATAAACGCAAGAACAGTTTCCGTCAGCGTAACGGCAAGGTTGGGATAGATTTCTAAGTTAACAGCAAACCAGTCCCAAATAACCTTTCCGATCTGAACCGGTTCACCGAAAAAGAAGGCGGCCTGGTTCTCATCCTGAAACATGAACGGAGGAATGAGGCCGGGCTTTGTCATCAGCCACCAGAATAAGAAAATTGCAACGAGCAGAAGGAGCTGGCAGGTGACTAACTTGGTTTTTGACTGAAGAATAGGTGTGCTTCCTTTTTTCATTTTATTTCACCCGATTTCTCTGGTTCTCATAGCCCTTGAGCACCTCTTCGCGAAGGTCGGCCCAAATGGCGTTGTGCAGTTCAATGAAGCGCGGTGTGACACGGACTTCGGCCACGTCACGCGGACGAGCGATGTCGATATAGAACTCACCGATCGGATGAGAACCCGGGCCGGCGGAGAAAACCACCACGCGGTCGGAAATCGAAATAGCTTCGTCTAAGTCGTGCGTAATAAAGAGCACGGCCTTTTTCTTCTGCGACCACAGAGCCAGCACTTCGTTTTCCATCAGCTGGCGGGTCTGAATATCCAAAGCGGAGAACGGCTCGTCCATCAGAATGATGTCCGGATCCATGATCAGCGTCTGAGCCAGAGCAACACGCTTTCTCATACCGCCGGAGAGTTCATGCGGATAACGGTCTTCAAAACCGCTCAAGCCCACGCGCGAGAGCCAATGACGGGCTTGTTCATGGCGTTCTTTCTCGGGAACGCCCTTAAACTGCAGACCTGCAGAAACGTTATCAATAGCCGTTCTCCAGGGCATCAATGCCTCGGCCTGGAACATGTAGCCGGCTCGCTTATTTAAACCGACAAGCTCCTCTCCGAAAACCTTGACGGTTCCTTTTGACGGCGTTAAAAGTCCCGCTGCCATATTAAGTACGGTCGATTTACCGCATCCTGTCGGACCGACGACGCTGACAAACTCACCGTCTCCGATTGTTAAATTCACATCTCTAACGGCCGTGTAGTGTTTATTGTCATCGCTGATAAAACTGCACGTCACATCGTCAAATTCCACTGCTGGCTGATTCATCTTGAATGTTGCTATTCGTTGTTATTCGGTTTTCTCTTGGGCGGAGCGCCTAGGCTCCGCCTCTTATTTTATTTATTTAGCCGGATATTTCTTTAAGGCTTCATCAACAAATTTATTGGTATAAACCTTGGTTAAATCGATCTTGGCCGGGTCGATCTTATCGTTCACGGTCTGAAGGGCGCCCAGAGAAATCTTGGCGCAACCGTCCGGGAAGCGTCCGTCCGGAGACAGAGCGTCACGGTTACCTTCGAAACCGGCAAGATAGATGTCACGGTTGCCCATTAAGTAGGAAGCCGGAACAACCTTGGCAACTTCTTCCGGAGTGGCCTTGGAGAGCCATTCGTCAGCACGGACGATGGCGTTGGTCAGAGCCTGAACAGTCTTGGGATTCTTTTCGATGAAAGAAACCGGTGCGTAGAGGCAACCGGCAGGCATCGTGCCGCCGAAGAAGCTTTCGGATTCTTTAACTTTACGGGTGTCAGCGACGAGCTTGGCGTCACCGTTCTTCAGAAGAATCGTGATAACCGGGTCAAGGTTAATTAAGGCATCAATCTGGCCGCTTCTGATGGCAGAAACTGCGCCGGAAGAAGAACCGACACCGATGAAAGCAACGTCCTTAGGTCCGAGGCCGCCCTTCTTGAGGATGAAGTTGGCAACCATCTGAGAAGAAGAGCCCGGAGCGGTTACACCGACTTTCTTGCCCTTCAGATCGCTCAGCTGTTTGTAGTCTTTCATTGTCTTGTTGGAGACAACGAGAGCCAGTTGAGGCGCACGGCCCTGCAGAACAAAGGCGGTCATGGGCTGCTTTTTAGCCTGCATGGAGATGGTATGTTCAAAGGCTCCGGAGACAACGTCTGCACTGCCGCCCACAACTGCTTGAAGCGAACGGGAGCCGCCCTGGAAGTCAACAATCTTGACGTTCAGACCTTCGTCTTTGAAGTAGCCGAGCTGTTCAGCGATAGAAAGAGGCAGATAGTAGTAAAGACTCTTACCACCCACGGCAATCGTCACGTCTTTCTTTTCCGGTGCTTGCTGAGCAAAGGACATCGGCGCGAAAGTCATAGCTGCAGCGGCACAGGCGGCTGCGATGACGGTACGGCGTGTGAATTTATTCATTTTTATTCCCCAATAATAAAAAAGGCCCGCTTGGCGGACCGTCTTTGAACTACGAATTTAGTTGATAAGAAACGATATATACAAAAACAGTCCTATTATCCCTGCCAACATAGGAACTCCCATAACATTCTCAATCGTCAACGCTC
>URYO01000065.1 GCA_900552195.1 uncultured Sutterella sp.
GTTTCAGACTTTTTAATCGGGGCGAGATCAAAGTGAGAGGGGATGACAGGGAGATTAGCGAAGCTCCATTTGCCTCTTTTTACTTCGTATTCTGCCGGTTCCTTGAGCTCAAGCAGGTGACCTACTGCGGAAGCAACAATATAAGAATCCCCCTCGTAGTGGTCTCCGACTTTCTTTAAGCCGCCGATAGCCCGTGCGATGTCTCCTGCAACTGACGGTTTTTCGGCAATGACAAGTGTTTTGCCCATTTTTAATCCAATAATTATGTACTTATGTCTTTTTCTAAATTAGCACTTTTTCAAAGAAGCGGTTATTTCTTTTCCGTTAATCAACATGTAACAGGTGTTTTAGTGTGTATATAAGTAGTTATAAGTAATTGCCGTGGCGAGTATTATTAAAGGTTTACTGACAATAAAGTGATTTTTGGAGCATAACGTTGGCTTTACTTCCGATTCTTAAATATCCTGATCCGCGTCTTGCCACGAAGGCAGCCGTGGTGACGGAGTTTGACGACAAACTCAAGCAGCTTGCCGCCGATATGGCCGAAACTATGTACAAAGCTCCCGGTGTAGGTCTTGCTGCGACACAGGTTGACCGACATATTCGTTTAATTGTGATCGATATCACCGAAGAGAAAAACGATCTTAAAGTTTTAGTCAATCCGGAGCTGGTTGAGTCCAGTGAGGAGACTAAGCCTTGGGAAGAGGGCTGCTTATCTCTGCCCGGCATTTACGACAAGGTCACTCGCTCGGCAAAAGTAAAGGTTAAGGCTCAGGATCTCGAAGGCAACTTTTTTGAATTGGAATGCGACGGGCTGCTGGCTGTCTGTGTTCAGCACGAAATGGATCATTTGGAGGGGACGGTCTTCGTAGACCACCTGAGCATGCTTAAGAAACAGCGCATTCGTCACAAGATTCGTAAGATGCGTCTGGAAGAAGAACGAGCTGCCAAGGAAGAAGCCTGATCTAGGCTTCCGCCTGCCAAACGTGAGAGGCGATCGCTCTAGTAATTGTCTCGAAGTGAATCGGCGGCAAATCGTGTCCCATGCGCGGCAAGGCCAGAAACTCAGATTTCGGGATGAGGTCGGCCACTTCCTTCCCCGCTGCGAGCGGAAGAAGAGGATCGTCCTCTCCGTGAATAACTAATGTCGGCGCGGTGATACGAGCGATATCACTTGAGCGGTCCCCGCTCGCAAGAATTGCCAGCAGCTGTCGTTCTCCGGCAGTTTGATCAATTTCATAGCGGCTCATCTCGTGGAGGAGCTCATGTTTTTCCTGAGCGGTGTATTCGTAGCTCGGGCTTTTCAGAGTCATAAATACTCTTTCCAGATGCTTCTCTCTCCCTTCTTCGGTGGAGAGATCGCTCGAGTGCATCAAGATTGAATAAATTGCGCGCAGTTTTCCAAAGCCCGTTCTCGGGTTGCCTGAGGCCGACATAATAGAAGTAAGGGACGCGACTCGGGAGGGCCGGATCGATGCAAGGGTCTGACCGATCATTCCTCCCATCGAGGCTCCTACGACATGCGCTCTTTGGAGCTTTAATTCATCCAGCAGCTGCACTAAGTCGAGGGCCATATCTTCGAGGAGATAGGGTGCTTGGACCGGCAGGCGAAGAAGAGTCCTTCCGATGGCAGCAGGAACGGAGATAGACGTTTTCAGATGAGAAAAGTGCTCGGATAAGCCTGCATCTCGGTTATCCACGGTGATGACGCGAAGGCTTTTTTCCAAGAGCATGGAAATAAAGCTCCGAGGCCAGCCCGCTGCCGGCATTCCCAGACCCATGATTAAGAGGACGGCCGGAAGCTGTTTATCGCCGAATACCTCGTAGTGAAAGCGTCCCGTTTTTAAGTGAGCAAAAGGCATGAGCAAACCACCGAAAATAGTCAGCTTTGATTATGAAACAATCGGCTTCGTCATTACAATTTCAATTCTGATTCGGGTTAAGAGGACAAGATGAGAGTTATTTTTGCAGGAACGCCGGAGTTTGCGGCTAAAGCTTTAGAAGCATTAATTCAGAGTGAACATGAAGTAGTGATGGTTTTATCTCAGCCGGACCGACCCGCAGGGCGCGGCCGCAAGCTGAAAGAAAGTGCCGTGAAGGCGCTGGCCAAGCAGCATAATATTCCGGTTTACACCCCGCTTTCCCTCAGAGTCGAAAAAGGCGGTGAAGAAACCGCCGAAGTCCTGACAAAGATGCAGGAGGCGAAAGCGGACGTTCTTGTGGTGGCTGCTTACGGCCTTATCGTTCCTCAGTTTGTTCTTGATATTCCCTCGGGCGTTCTGCCTCAGAAGTTCCCGACGTTAAAGGCTGTAAATATTCACGGCAGTCTTCTGCCGGAGTGGCGAGGCGCTGCACCGATTGCGCGAGCCATTGAGCGCGGAGACAAGGAAACGGGCATTACATTGATGCAGATGGATGCGGGGCTTGATACTGGTCCGATGCTGATGAAACGTTCCGTTGAAATTACGCCTGAGGATACGGCCGGCGATCTTACCGAGACGCTTTCTCGCCTCGGAGCCGAGATGCTGATCGAGTATTTGCGGAATCCTGAAGCCTATCCTCCGATTTCTCAGCCCGAAGGCGCAACCTACGCCTCTAAACTCTCCAAGGCAGAAGGCAAGATCGACTGGACGGCGTCCGCCGATAAGATCGCTGATAAGGTGAGAGCCTTTAACCCGGTTCCGGGCTGTTTCTGCGCCTGCGGTGACGAAGTACTTAAGATTTGGATGGCTTTTGCCGAGCCGGGAAAGAAAACCGGCGAGACCCCGGGCACGGTTATTGAAAGCAGCGCGAAAGGAATTTTGGTTGCCTGCGGTGACAGTACCGTTTTGCGTATTACTCGTCTGCAGAGACCCGGCGGAAAGCAGCTGGATGTTCGAGACTTTATTGCCGGTCACGCCTTTTCCAAAGGAGAAGTTCTTAAATGAGTTCTGCTGCCTTAGCTGTCACTCTTACACAGACGATACCGCTTTGGATCGGAGTCAAAAAAGGTCTCTCGATAGAGAAGGTGCTTGAAGGACTGCCGAAAGATTCTGAAAACAGAAGCGCCTGCCAAAGCGTTCTGTATACGGCCGTACGTCAAAGGGCTCTTCTGCAAAAGCTCTCTTCGGATCTTATCTCGCGTGCGCCTGCAGATGATGTATTGGCGCTCATTGAGCTTGCTCTCGGTCTTTTGAGCGAGGGAAAAGAAAAGCCCTTTACCGTAGTTAATGAAGCGGTGGCAGCAGCGAAGCATTCCCGCAAAATGGTGAAGGCGGCCAATTTCGTCAATGCAATATTGAGACGATTCGGTCGTGAAAAGACCGAACTTTTAGTGAAGGCCGAAAAGCAGCCGACGGTTCGTTTCAACGCACCCGATTGGTGGATTCGCCGCTACGAAGCGGTGTTTGGTGAGCAAACGCCTGAAATTTTTGCGCTCCAGCAAAAGCATCCGCCGATGACGCTTCGCGTTAATACTGGAAAAACTTCTGTAGAAGAAGCTCAGGCCAAGCTGGAAAAAGCCGGGATCCCCGCAGAGCGGGTAGGCAAGTTTGGTTTGATTCTTCTGTCTCCGAGGCCGGTGAAAGACGTTCCCGGTTTTCTTGAAGGAGAGGTCTCGGTGCAGGATGCCGGAAGCCAGTTGGCAGCCGAACTTCTCGACGCCAAGGAAGGAATGCGTGTCTTAGACGCCTGCGCGGCACCCGGAGGAAAGACGGCTCACAGCTTGGAGCTGGCCGACGTGGATATGACTGCGCTTGAAATTGATCCCAAGCGTGCCTCCCGAATCACCGAAAATCTTGACCGACTGGGCCTAAAGGCAAAAGTAACGGTGGCTGACGCAGGCGATCCTAAAAAATGGTGGGACGGCCGTCCTTTTGAGAGGATTCTGCTGGATGCCCCTTGTACGGCTTCAGGTATTGTGAGAAGACACCCGGACATCCCCTGGTCGAGAAAGCCCGAAGATATTGCCAAACTTGCGCGGACTCAGGGGAAGCTTCTGGAAACCATGTGGCCCCTCTTGGCAAATAATGGCAGAATTCTATATGCCGTCTGCTCGGTTTTCCCTGAGGAGGGACCCCGCGGAATCGAAGCATTTTGCGCTCGCCATCCCGATGCCAAGCTGATTCCGATCGGTCCGGAGGGCGAAAACCTTTTATCGCTTTCCCCCGCTGAGGGGCCTGAGACTCCGGGCTCTGTTTGGCCCGCTACGCATGACGGATTCTTTTACGCTTTACTTGAGAAGATTTGATGTCCCTGAAGAAACTGCTTGCGATCACTCTCCTGGCCATGAGCACGAGTCTCAGTGCTTTGGCCTCGGACGTCGTCGTGCCCGTCGATCCTGTCATTGAAGGGCAGGAGGTGCCGGCAAAGGGTCTGTATTTCAGCAGCAGTTTTGAATTTGAGCTCAGCTCTGAGGTTGAGGATGTTCTCCAGCGCGGGATCACACTTTATTTTGTGATTGAAGTGGAAGTGGAGAAGAAACGCTGGTATTGGTTTGATCGGTCGATTTGCGGCATCAAGGAGACCATTCGCCTGAGTTTTAATCCTCTGACGCGCAGTTATCGCGTCGCGATCGGAGGAATGACGCAGAGTTTTTCCTCTCTTGAGGGCGCCCTGAGATTTATTAAAACAATTAATAATCTTTACGTCGGTTCCTACCGAAATCTCAACCCGGAAGATTATGAGGCGCGGGCTCGTTTTTATTTAGATACCTCCAAACTTCCTCGCCCCTTCCAAGTCACGCTGAAAAAGGACGACGGCTGGAATTTGAATTCGGGATGGTTTGACGCCGAAATTAAGGGCTCCGGGGAGAAATAAATGTCCAAGTACTTCCGGCTTGGGCTGATCGCCGTGATCGGTGTGAGCTGCGTACTGCTCTTTCTTCTGGTTTTGGCCAGTCAGAACAGCACATTTTTTGAAAAGTACTACACACTGCTTCTTTGGCTCAACACCATCATCGCGCTGGTATTTCTCGGCCTCATCTGCGTTCTCTTATATCGGCTCTACCGCAGGGCTCAAAAGAAAAAGTACGGCGTAAAAATCCTCTCTAAATTTGCACTGGCTCTCGGGCTAACCGGTGTCGTGCCCGGAATTTTGATTTTTGCGACTTCCGTGCAGTTTCTTCATACTTCCGTCGAGTCCTGGTTCGACGTCCGAGTCGAACGCGCACTGGACTCCGGCCTAACCCTGGGCAGAGAAGTCGTGGAGAACTTTCAGAGTTCTCTGCGGCAAAAAGCCCGCACTATTGCCAACGAAATCTCCGAGACACCGCCGGCCAATTGGATGACGGTGCTGGATGCAGCGCGGGAACGACAGGGCCTGCAGGAAGCCGTGCTGGTTAACTCCGCAGGTAATTTCATTACGGTCAGCGCGAGCTCATTCAGAAGTCTCGTTCCCAGCGTGCCGACAAATCGTGTTCTTCAAACCGTGCGGACGCGCGGCTTTTGGCAGCAAATCGACGACGAGGTCGGCGGTATGCAGAAGGCTCGGGTCATCGTACCTGTACCTTCGGTTGAGAGCATTGCCTCCTTTGCCTATCGAACCGAACAGCCGGACTACCTAAAGGGCCGCTCTTCTGTCCTACAGGCGGCAGGTTCGGAAACCGTCTTCTTGGAAGTCGTGGATAACGTTCCTCCCTCTCTGTCTACCAATGCCGAGACGCTGATGAACGGGTATCGGGATTATCAGGAAATGGTATTAGCTCGTGCGGGTCTGAATAATATTTATCTGATTTCTCTGACCCTCGTTCTGCTTCTTTCCATGTTCGGTGCGATTGCCCTTTCGGTGATTATGGCCAACCGTATCAGCCAGCCGCTGATGATGCTCCTGGAAGGAACCAGAAAGGTTGCAGAAGGCAAATATGACCTTATTCCCGAAGTTAAGGCCGATGACGAAGTCGGAGAACTGGCGCGCTCTTTTAACCGCATGACAGAGCAGCTGGCGCAGACGCAGGCCGACTTGGTGCGCCGCGGGGCGGAACTTGAACAGGCCAAGAGTTATTTGGAGCGCATTTTGGCAAAGATGTCTTCGGGCGTTATTGTGCTTAATAACGATAAGAAGATTATTTCTGCGAACTCCAGCGCCTCCAGAATTCTAGGTATTTCGCTGACTGATCGTTTGGGGTCGGAATTTGCACAGGCGATTCCGGGGTTTGCCTCGGAGGTCGTCGAAAAACTTATGGCGCAAACAGATGAACGCAACGATATCACGCTTCAGTGCGAGTATCAGCGTCCAGAGAACGCGGTAACGAAACAGAATCTCTTTGCGAGAGCTACACGCCTTCCGATTGGTGACGCTCAGGGATATTTGATTGTTTTTGATGATGTGACCGCGCTTGTGTCCGCACAGCGAACCGAAGCGTGGGGCGAGGTAGCGCGCCGTTTGGCCCATGAAATCAAGAATCCGCTGACGCCGATTCAATTGGCCGCAGAGCGTGTCGAGATGAAAATCGGCGCCAAACTCGAGGGTCGTGACAAGGAGATCCTCGAGCGCGCGACAAAGACGATCGTCAATCAGGTTACGGCCATGAAGCAGATGGTCAATGATTTCCGTCTCTATGCCAAGATCGGTGCCCCGCACTATGACAAGCTTGATCTGAAAGCGTTTGTTGAAGAGGTTGTGAAGTTTTACCAGGCAGCAGGTGTTCATATCGATTTATTCCTTCAGCCGGGAATTCCTCCGATTGAAGCGGATCAGAATCAGCTTCGTCAGGTCTTCCACAATCTTTTGTCGAATTCGATGGAGGCGGTACCGGATAAACTGGTGGTCAGCATTCGGGCTTCTGTCGTGACGGACGAGGCGGGCGATGTCGAAGGCGTGGAACTGGATGTTTCCGACAACGGTCCGGGCTTTACCGATCAAATTCTTGAGCATGCGTTCGAGCCCTACGTCACGACGAAGTCCTCGGGAACGGGCCTGGGTCTTGCGACAATTAAAAAAATTGCTGAGGAGCACGGCGCGATGGCTGCTGCTGAAAACCGCAAAGATGCGGATGGAAATGTCTGCGGCGCAAGGCTTATCTTCGTTTTTCACCGTCTTTGGCACGAACAAAGCCGACCGAATTGATTTGGTT
>URYO01000066.1 GCA_900552195.1 uncultured Sutterella sp.
AGAGGTAAGGATCGGAGTTGATAACTAGAAAATCAAGACTTCGACGGAGTTGTTTACCGCCTACAAAAATGTTCCTGAGCGGCGGCTTCAAATCTATAATCAATTTGTTTCAGCGGCTGGTTTTTGCTGAAACACGCTCAACAGGAAACCTGTGAAGCAGCCGCAAAATATTCTGATAATTTGCGGCCCCCTGAGCGGCAAGAAATTTGTCCAAGGTGAAAAAGTGATTAAAGACTTAATAGAGAATTCATATCTATTCGGCGGGAATGCTCCTTACGTAGAAGATTTATACGAGCAGTACCTCGAAGACCCAAATTCCGTAGACGAAAAATGGCGTCAGTACTTTGACCGTCTGCAGCAGGCCCCGGCTTCCGACGGCCGTGTCGAAACCATTGACGTTCCTCATGCACCCATCGTTGAGGCTTTCGCACAGAGAGCATCCGAACCGCGTTCGGCTGTTTGTCCGGTAAGTGAACGAGATCTTGATCTGGCAAAAAAACAGGTTGCGGTTCAGTCCATCATCGGTGCGTACCGATTCTTAGGAAGCCGCTGGGCCAACCTTGACCCGCTGCACAGAAGAGAACGTCCGAAGATTCCCGAGCTTGAACCTTCCTTCTACGGACTGTCCGAAACGGATATGGACAGCACCTTCTCGGCAGCTAATACGTATTTCGGCGCCGATAAGATGACGCTTCGGGATTTAATCGCCGCCTTGAAACAAACTTATTGCAGCGATATCGGTATCGAATTCATGTACATCAGCGATCCGGTGATCAAACGCTGGTGGCAGCAAAAACTGGAACCTTGCCGCTCAACCCCGAGCATGGACGCCAAGTCCAAGAAACGCATTCTTGAAGAACTGACGGCCGCAGAAGGTTTGGAACGTTATCTCCATACCAAGTATGTCGGCCAGAAACGCTTCTCGCTCGAAGGCGGAGAAAGCTTTATTGTCGCCATGGACGAAATCGTGGAAACAGGCGCAGCACAAGGCCTGGAGGAAATGGTTATCGGTATGGCTCACCGCGGTCGTCTCAATGTGCTCGTCAATACGCTTGGCAAAGCGCCGAGTGAACTGTTTGCAGAGTTTGAAGGTCACTACAAGAGTAAAGACCTGCCGGCGGGCGACGTGAAATATCACAACGGTTTCTCAAGCGATGTCGTTACCGCTTCCGGACCGATCCATCTGGCTTTAGCCTTTAATCCTTCTCACTTGGAAATTGTCGACCCGGTCGCAGTCGGAAGCGTTCGCGCCCGACAGGATCGCCGCCATGATCCTAAAGGTCGCCGCGTGATGGGCGTTCTTGTTCACGGCGACGCTGCCTTTGCAGGTCAGGGCGTCGTCATGGAGACGCTGAACCTTGCCGATACCCGCGGCTACGGTACCGGCGGCACGATGCATATCGTGATCAACAATCAGATCGGCTTTACGACTTCCGACCCGCGAGATAAAGGCTCAATGACCTATTGCACGGATCCTGCAAAACTTATTGAAGCTCCGGTTCTTCACGTTAACGGAGACGACCCCGAAGCCGTCGTATTTGCGACTCGTCTGGCGATGGAGTTCCGCAAGAGCTTCAGCCGCGACGTCGTGGTTGACATTGTCTGCTTCCGCCGTTTAGGCCATAACGAACAGGACACGCCGGGACTGACTCAGCCGCTGATGTATAAGAAGATCAATGTCCATCCGGGTACTCGCCAGGTTTACGCTGACAAGCTGGCACTTCAGGGCGTCGTAAGCCCCGAAGAAGCCAAAGAAATGGTTGCCGCATATCGACGCAGTCTGGAAAGCGGTATCCCGCCGAGACAGACGGCTTTGATCGAAGGCAAGAACCCTTATGCCGTTGATTGGTCCCGTTACAACGGCAGCTGGACAGACGATGTGAAGACGTCTGTTCCTTTGGACGAATTGAAGCGTTTGACGGATGTCATTACGACCGTTCCGGAGAACTTCAAGCTCCACCCGCTCCTTCAAAAGGTCATCGCAGATCGTCGTCTGATGATGCAGGAAGAAATCCGTGTGGATTGGGGCTTAGCCGAACATCTGGCTTTTGCCACGCTGCTCACGGGCGGATACTCCGTTCGTATTTCCGGCGAAGACTCCGGCCGCGGAACCTTCAGCCATCGTCATGCCGTCTGGCACGATCAGAACCGTGACCGGTGGGATTCGGGTATTTGGATTCCTTTGGAGCATCTAGGTGAGCATCAGGCTCAGTTCACAGTGATTGACTCCGTTCTTTCTGAGGAGTCTGTTCTCGCATTTGAATACGGCTATGCCAGCTCTTCTCCGAAGTGCCTGACGATTTGGGAAGCTCAGTTCGGCGACTTTGCCAACGGCGCTCAGGTCGTGATCGACCAGTTCATCAGCTCCGGTGAGGCCAAGTGGGGCCGCAAGAGCGGCTTGACGATGCTCTTGCCTCACGGCTACGAAGGGCAGGGCCCCGAGCATTCATCTGCCCGAGTCGAACGTTATCTGCAGCTTGCAGCAGATACCAATATGCTGATTTGTCAGCCGACAACCGCAGCTCAGATCTTCCATTTGCTGCGCCGTCAGATGGTTGGCAATATCCGCAAACCTTTAATCGTCTTCTCTCCAAAGAGTCTGCTGCGCAACAAGATGGCAAGTTCCGATTTGGAAGAACTCTCCGAAGGCAAATTCGAAACCGTCATCGGTGAAATTGAAGAGCTCGATGCCGATAAGGTCAGAAGAATTCTGGTCTGCACTGGCAAAGTTTATTACGACCTCGTGAAATACCGCAAAGAGCATGAAATCGATGATGTCGTCATCGTTCGTCTTGAACAGCTTTATCCCTTCCCGCACAAGAGTTTCCGAGAAGAGACTTCTGGTTACTCCTTCGCTTCCGAGGTGGTTTGGGTCCAGGACGAACCTCAGAATCAGGGCGCCTGGTTCTATGTGCAGCACCATTTGCTTGAAGAAATGCCTTCCGGCGCAAGATTGAGTTATGCAGGACGTCCTGCTTCATCTTCGCCTGCCGTCGGCTATGCCAGCAAGCACGCCGAGCAGCTTAAAGAATTGGTGGAAAACGCTTTCGGACGTCTTAAGGGCTTTATCCAGACGAAATAGTTCAAGCGTTGCTTTGTAAAGAATTCGGAGAAAAAAGAAATGTCTATTGTTGAAGTCAAAGTACCCGAGCTGTCCGAGTCTGTTTCGGAAGCCAGTCTGATTGAATGGAAAAAGAAAGTCGGTGAACCGGTTAAGGCCGATGAAATTCTTATTGAAATTGAAACCGATAAGATCGTTCTGGAAATTCCGGCGCCGGCAGACGGAGTGCTGGCAAGCATTGAGCAGCCTGATGGTGCGGCAGTCCTCAGCGACCAATTGATCGCCACAATCGATACTGAAGGAATGGTTGGTGCACAGCCGGAAGCCCCTAAAGCAGCCGTTGCTGAAGAAGTCATTATTTCGACGCCTGCGGCAGCCCCTGCGCCGACTCCCTCACCCGCTGCGCCGACGGCAGCTGCTTCTACGCCAGGCGCCTTTATGATGCCTGCCGCAGAAAAACTCATGGCAAACAGCGGATTGTCTGCAACTCAGGTTGCAGGAACAGGCGTCGGCGGACGTATCACGAAACCCGATGTCATCGCTGCCTTAAAGAGCGCTCAGCCTGTGGCTCCATCTGCTGTTGCCGCAGCTCCGGCTCAACCGGCCGCTCCTAAATCCGCGCCTGCTAAACAAGCAACTCCCGTCGCATCTCTTGACGGCAGACCCGAGCAGAGAGTTCCGATGTCTCGCCTTCGTGCCAGAGTGGCCGAACGCCTCGTAGAGTCCCAGTCCAACTGCGCCATTCTGACTACTTTCAATGAGGTGAACCTGGCGCCGGTAATGGCTTTGAGAGCGAAATACAAAGAAAGCTTCGAGAAGAAGTATGGCGTCAAACTCGGCTTTATGAGCTTCTTCGTTAAAGCTGCTGTTCACGCTTTGAAGCAGTACCCGATCATCAACGCCTCGGTTGACGGCTACGACATCATTTATCACGGATATATGGATATCGGCATTGCAGTGGGTTCTCCCCGCGGTCTTGTTGTACCGGTCTTAAGAGATGCCGATCAAATGACGTTTGCCGAGATCGAACTCAAGATTGCAGACTTTGCTAAGCGTGCCAAGGACGGTAAGTTAACGCTCGAAGAGCTGACCGGCGGCACGTTTACCATTTCCAACGGGGGCGTATTCGGGTCTCTCTTCTCCACACCGATTATTAATCCGCCTCAGTCCGCCATTCTCGGCATCCACGCGACCAAACCGCGTCCTGTAGCAGAAAACGGCGAAGTCGTGATTCGTCCGATGAACTACTTTGCGATGAGTTATGACCATCGCATTATTGACGGACGCGAAGCCGTGCTGGCACTTGTGGCGATGAAAGAAGCCCTTGAAGATCCGGCCCGTTTACTCTTAGATCTCTAAGGAGCAGGTTATGAAAGATGATATTCAGACCTTTGACGTCGTCGTCATAGGCGCCGGTCCCGGCGGATATGTTTCTGCGATTAGAGCAGCTCAGTTGGGCTTAACCGTATGCTGCATTGATGATTGGGTCACGGACGGTAAACCTGCACCCGGAGGTACTTGCACCAATGTCGGGTGCATTCCCTCGAAGGCTCTTCTTGCGAGCAGCTGTCTCTTTGAAGAAATCAGAGACAAAGCTTCCGAGCACGGGATTCATGTTGAAGAACCCACGATTGATGTTCCGACGATGATTGCCCGCAAGGCCAAGATCGTTCGTCAGACTAATGACGGAATTCTTTATCTCTTCAGAAAGAACAAAATCACGTTCCTTAACGGTCGCGGATTCTTTGTGACTTCTGATGAAGACGGTTATCTGATCGGTGTGGAAGGCAGGGACGAGACACGTGTTTTTGCGAAGAACGTTGTTCTTGCTACCGGCAGCAAACCGAGACAATTCCCCGGAGTTCCTTTTGACGAGGAACGTATTTTGTCCAATGAAGGCGCACTGAAACTAAAGAGTGTTCCTTCTACCTTGGGGATCATCGGTGCCGGCGTGATTGGTTTGGAACTTGGCAGCGTCTGGAAGCGGCTCGGTGCCGATGTCCGAATTCTTGAAGCCATGCCGTCACTTCTGCCTTTTGCGGACTCCGCGATCAGCAGAGAGGCGCTGAAGGCCTTTAAGCAGCAGGGTATCGATATGGAGTTCGGTGTTCACATCGACAGCATTCAAAATGACGGTGACCGTGTCATTGTTCAATACAAGGACAAGGACGGAAAAAACAGCGAGATGTGGGTTGATCGTTTGATCATTTCTATCGGCCGCGTTCCGTTTATAGCCGCTTTAGATGCACCTGTTGTCGGCCTCAAACTCGATGAAAGAGGCTTCGTGGAAGTCGATGCAGAAAACCGTACGAATCTTCCTCGAGTATGGGCGATCGGTGACCTTGTCAAAGGTCCGATGCTGGCTCATAAGGCCGAAGAAGAGGGTGTGGCGGTTGCAGAACGCATTGCAGGACGCAAAGCTGTAACGCATATTGAACGCGTGCCTTCCGTGGTTTACACCGAACCGGAAATTGCTTGGGTAGGCAAAACCGAAGATGAACTGAAGAATGCTGGTAAGCCTTACAAAGTCGGTGTCTTCCCGTTCATGGCCAACGGCCGCGCCAGAGCTGTCGGAGAAACCCAAGGCTTTGTGAAGATGCTGGCAGACGCCGAGACCGACCTGGTTTTGGGACTGCATATCATCGGACCTCAGGCCGGCGAGCTGATTGCGCAAGGCTGTGATGCCTTGTCCTTCGGCGCGACCGCAGAAGACCTGGCACTGATCTGCGATCCTCATCCTACTTTCAGCGAGGCCATCAAAGAGGCGGCCTTAGCGGTAAATAAAGAAGGCATTAACTTTTAGCTAGAATAATGAGACCTGGGACCAAGAAATCTCAGGTCTTATTTTTGCTTAGGCCGCACACCATTCAGGAGCTTTTCGGATGCGAATCCCGCTTATTCTTTTTACTCTCGGCTTGCTCAGCTTCAATGCTTGGGCAGTGGAGCCGCCGTCGACTGTTCCTTTCGCCAAGAGGTACGATCCCGCCTCCATTACAACAGCTTCACGAGCAAGAGAAGTCATCGCGGCCTACGACAACGAAAAGAGAGTCTGGGAGAACTGGTACAAAGAAGAAACAGCTCAGTGTTATCGCAACTTTTTTGTGACTTATTGCTTGGATAAGGCTAAGTCGGAACGCACAGAACACATCAATGAGGCTCGCCGCGTTTGGCTCGTAGCTAGAGACTTCCTGAGGAAGGAACGTTCCGAACAGGCGGTGAAAGACCGCAAAGCTGCTGAGGCCAAGCAAGCCGCCAAAAATGCCAAGATGGATGCTCAGCCCGCTCGCGTTGCTAAAGCTCCTTCCAAGACACGAGACGTCACGCCTCGCAAGCCGGGCGAAGGCCATGCCGCAGATCGCGTTCTGACACCCGAAGAAGAAAAAGCGAATGCCGAAGCCTATGCCATGAAGCAGCAGGAGCGTGAACAGCGCATTGCCGAGCAGGAAAGTAAAGTTCCTGAAGCTCCTTCTATGACGCCTGAAGAACGTATTCAAGCTAGAGCCGAGCGCCGCGCCGCAGCCGAGAAGAAACGCGCTGAAAATATCAAGAAGCGCGCAGAAAAAGCTGCGGAGTATGAACGTCAGGTCAAGCTTCGTGAAGAGCAAGAGAAGAAGAACAGCGTCACAGGTGACTTGATTCCTCGGCTGTAACAATCCAAAAAAGATCGGAACTCCTTGATCTGATAGGATTGTGTTCCTAAACAAGGAACCTAAATGCCATCAGAATTCGTAAAAGAAGTTGCCGACGTTTTTGCCAAGGACGGACCTCTCTCTAAAGTTACCGCGAATTACACGCCGAGACCTTCGCAAATTGAATTTGCGACCTCGGTGGCGGAAGCATTGGAAAAAGGAAAAACGCTTGTAGCTGAGGCGGGTACAGGCACCGGCAAGACGTTTGCTTATCTTGTTCCTGCGCTTCTGAAAG
>URYO01000067.1 GCA_900552195.1 uncultured Sutterella sp.
CGATCTAACAAGCTCAAGTCTTAAATACCTCCGAAGAACCCATTGCCGGCCTTTACGTTGCCGGTGAGGCCTCAGGCGGTGTTCACGGAAAAGACCGCTTGGGCGGCATCGGCTTAACCGATGCCGTGGTATTCGGCAGAATTGCAGGACGAGAAGCGGCGCTCCTTGAAAGGACGTCCGAGCATGCTGAATTTCAGTACGTTCCGCCGAGAAGCCACAGCATTCAAGAGCTTGATGCTTCTGCGGATTTTGAGCCGACGTGCGATTAAGTTCCGTTTCACGGTTTGCTCTAAACTATTACCCAACTTTAATTCTTGGTTGAACTAGGAATCCGGACAAGGAAGAACCCGTCTTCGGCGCAGTCGTCGTCGCAGCGGGAGTCGGTTCAAGAATGGGCACCGGCAGCCCGAAACAATATGAACTTATCGGCAGCAAAACGATGCTGGAACGCTCGGTTCAAGTACTCCTCGACGAGCCTCGCATTAAAGAGCTCGTGGTCGTCATTTCACCAGCCGACATAATCGGTCAGAGACTTGTATTTGAAGATCCCCGCGTCCGCATCGCACGTGTAGGAGGACAGACACGAGCCGACAGCGTTAAAAACGGCATCTTGTTTTCTAACCTGAAGTCTTCGGACTGGGTGTTAGTCCATGATGCGGCCCGTCCCTGCCTGCTAACATCCGATGTCACCAAGCTGATGGATTACTGCCAAAGACATCAGGAAAGCGCCATACTTGCCGTTCCGGTCAATGACACTCTTAAAAAAGAAGGCGAAAACGGCACAATCGCCTGCACCGTGAGTCGAGACGGTTTGTGGGCTGCTCAGACCCCGCAGTGTTTCCCAGTCGGCGAATTAACCCGCGCCATGAATGAAGCAGGATCGGCCGTCACGGACGAGGCAAGCGCCATGGAATTTGTCGGAAAGCATCCAGCGCTGGTCGAGGGCACTCCGACCAATATTAAAGTCACGCGCCCGATGGACCTCTGGCTCGCACGAGCCATCTTTTTAGCTCGCAAAGAAAAGGAAAATAATGAGTAACTGCAAAATCAGAGTCGGCCAGGGTTATGACGTTCACCGTTTGGTCGAAGGACGTCCGTTGATTTTAGGCGGCGTTCAGATTCCGCATTCTCTAGGCTTGGACGGACACTCCGATGCCGATGTTCTGCTGCATGCCGTCACCGATGCTTTGTTCGGGGCTGCTGCCATGGGCGACATCGGCAGGCACTTTCCGGACACCGACCCGGCTTATAAGGGCGCCGACAGCACCAAATTGCTTTCCGAAGCGCTGAAAAAAGTGTGGGATAAAGGCTGGAAACCGGTGAATGTAGACTGCACAATCATTGCTCAGAAACCGAAACTTGCCCCATTCATGAACCAGATCAATTCTTCTTTGGCTGCTATATTGCAGCTTCCCGTCGACTGCGTGAACGTCAAAGCCAAGACCAACGAAAAGCTCGGCTTTGAGGGAAAAGAAGAAGGGATTGTGGCTCAAGCGGTCATCCTGCTTGAGGCCCGTGCTTAATCAGCCTTTTCGGGCGTTTCCTTGCCTTCGGTAAGTTTTCTGACGACGGAGGCCTTCGGAACCACCGGAATCGTCATCTGAACGCTCAAACCGTTCGGAATATTCTGGGCTAAGCGGACGGAACCTCCGCCGGCCTTAGCGACGCGGTTGACAATAGACAGACCCAATCCTGTCCCTGAGGCATTTCCGCGGGCAGTATCGCCGCGCTCAAACGGACGCAGAACGCGTTCTAAATCGCTTTCCGGAAGACCTTTGCCGTCATCGGCAACAATCAATTCGGCTGCTCCTCGCTTCTTCAAATAGTGAAGCGTAATGGACAGACGGAGAATGCCGTCGGAGCTGCGGCCGTACTTGCCGGCATTGACAATCATGTTTTGAACAGCACGCGCTAAATCCGTCGGATTGGCGCGGACTTCCAAACCGTCTTCAATCGAAGTAAGAAGCTGAATATCAGGCTGTGAGGCTACACGATTGGCGGCAATCACATGCCTGACGGTATCGGAAATATTGACGACTTCAAGTTCGGCCTCGCCCTGTCGGACGTATGCCATGAACTGCTTAACGATGCTTTCCATCTGATCAAGATCGCTGCACATGGCTTCTCGCGTCTCTTCGGAAAGCGGAGCCAATTCAACTTCAAGTCTTAATCGGGTAATCGGTGTACGAAGGTCGTGGCTGACGCCTGCGAGCAGAAGCTCGCGGTCGCTCGCCAAGCGCTTCAGGTCTGAGACCATCACGTTAAAGCTTTCGTTAACTTCACGGATTTCACTCGGACCGTCGAGAGGCAGCGGCTGCGGGAAAACGCCGCGGCCGAGCTCTCGCGCATACTCACTGAGTTTTGCGAGAGGGTCAATCAAACGGCTGGTTAAAAGTACCGTAAACAGGGCGCAGATGAGCAGCATCCCTGCGAACCAAAACATCCAGTTGGCACCCAATCGAGGGTTTTCGGCCGTTCGTTCTGCTCGGATCCAATATTCGTCCCCATCGATCTCGAAACTGACCCATAAACCGGGAATGCCGTTCAGGCTCTGAGCAAGAATGGTCTTCTTGCCCAAAGACGAACGGACATTATCAAGAATCAGATCGTTGAGACTGTCGCTTTCCAGCGGAACAATACGGTCGTACGGTTCTTTCGGGAGTATCGTCAGGCCCTCACGCTGAGCCAATGCCATGATGAGGTCAAAACGATAACTCGTATCGGCACTGATCAGCGCATAGCGGGTCAGTGTCGTAATTGCGGTAATTCGCAGTGAGGCAGCTTGGGCTCGCGGCGCCTCATTCAAGACAGCCAAGCCGTAGAGCCAAGCGCAGACGCTGGTCAGCACCAGAATAAAGAGCGCTCCGAAAGTTTTCCAAAACAACCCGGAAAAAAACTGCGAACCGAAGCCCTCCTTGCCGGCCTTGTCTGCCATATTGCCTCACTTTCCGATCACAAATTATTTCTTATCCTGAGCGTCGGAAGCGCCGTCAGGAATAAACACGTAGCCTAAGCCCCAAACTGTCTGGAGATAACGAGGTTTGGAAGGATCAGGTTCGATAATTTTACGCAAACGAGAAACCTGAACGTCCAAAGAACGGTCAAAGGCTTCGTATTCGCGGCCGCGGGCCATTTCCATCAGCTTGTCGCGGGAAAGCGGAACTCTCGGATGACGTGCAAATGTCTTGAGAACCGCAAATTCACCGGTTGTAAGCGGAATTTCTTCATCGCCTTTAGAAAGTTTGCGAGTACCCAGATCAAGAGAGAAGTTGCCGAAACGAACGACTTCATCTTCTTTGCTCGGAGCTCCGGGAGGATCAACCGGCTCTCTGCGGCGCAGAATGGCATGCAGACGGGCCAGCAGTTCGCGGGGATTGTAGGGTTTCGGGAGATAATCGTCGGCGCCCAATTCAAGGCCCAAGATTCGATCGATGTCTTCTCCTTTAGCGGTAAGCATCAGGATCGGCGTTGTGTCATTGGAAGCACGGATTCTCTTCAGTATGGAAATTCCGTCTTCGCCCGGCATCATGACGTCCAAAACCACGGCGTCAAAACGTTCTCTTAGCCACAGACGATTCATCTGTTCGGCATTTTCTGCCACAGATACGTGGAAACCGTTATTTGTAAGGAATTGACGAAGCAAATCGCGTAAGCGGCTGTCGTCGTCAACCACGAGGATGCGCGGAGGACGCTTGTTGCTGAGGGCTCCGCCGTCTTTTCTCAATGTCTCTGATTCTTGCATAGCATCTCCTGTCGGAAGATTTACAAATTACATGATGCTACAAAATTTATCCTCTTTTTGGTTTTCTTGCTACATGCCCCTATTCCTTTTGGGCAATAAGTTGAATAGGATTATGAAAATAAAAGAAAGAGGCATTTATTTTGAAAGAGATCCGATATCTACCCGTTGTTTTGCTCTTGCTGCAGCCCGTAGTCGGTTCTGCTCATAATCCGGGACATCCGTCACCGTCAGAAACGACTGCAACTGTCGTGATTGACGCTTCCTCCGCCGAGGAAAACAGCTCTATTCCTCGCCCGCATGCGCCAAACGCAGCTTCTAATCCTAACGTTCCCAAATGTCACTGGGATAAATTGGACGCCGAAGGCCGTGCTTCTGTTTGGCCGACGTTATCGGCCAGGCACCGTGATTACCATTGGCGGCTCATGACCAGTGAAGAGCGCGCCGAGCTTCGGTCTTTCCTTCCGAAGATGGAAAGACGCCGTTTGCGTGAACGTTTTGTGACAAATCATCAGCATGCGCGCGATAACGATCGTCCTTACGTCCTATACAAGCGCCTCTCAAAACAAGAGCTCTGCGAGTTAAGAGAGCAAGTGCGTCAGGCGAACAAACAGCTTGTCCTTTCCAAAATGCTCAAGACGCCCGCCCAGATCGAGTACGAAGATCAGTTCCTTTCAAAACTCGCTGAGATGAACGATTTGAATCATCAGATGGTCATCGTCACGATTCAGGAGTCCGCTATGGAAAGTATGGCGGCTGCCGATCAAAAGGTCACGCCTGCCGCCCAAGAGAGTGCTTCTGCCCGCGTTTCTCCTTAGTCACAGACCGACTAAAATACTCTGCACTATAGGAGTGTTGTATGGCAAGCGCATTACTTTGTCTTGAGTCTTCCGGAAATCTGTGTTCCGTCGCTGTCACCGGTTTCGATCGTGAGGCTTACCTTCAATCCGAGCCCGGACAAAAACACACGAAAGTCATTCTCGGAATGATCCGCGGCTGTCTGACTGCTGCAGGCGGCAGCCGTGAAGGACTTCAGGGAATTGCCTTCGGATCCGGCCCCGGCGCCTTTACCGGACTGCGCGTTGCCTGCGGCTTGGCTCAGGGTTTGGGCTGGGCGCTCAATATCCCGCTCATTCCCGTCAACACCCTGCTCGCGCTCGCCTACATCCATCATGAAACATTGGAAGAAGGCTCCCGCCTTTTGGCCGCGATCGATGCACGTATGCATGAGTGCTACTGCGCTGTCTTCCGTTACGAAAATCATGAATTCAAGGAAGTCACGGCGCCAGCGCTTTGCAAACCATCCGAACTTTTAGCGATCGCAGATGACAACGGCGCCGAATTCCTGTGCGGAAATGCTTTCCGAATCTACGCCGATGAAATCGGAGATCCCGCTCCTAAGAAACTTCTTTCTACGGACGACGTCAACGCTCAAATGATCGTACCGCTCGCCCGAAAATATTTTGAAGAAAATAAAACAGTGGACGCCGCAGAAGCGTCCCCGCTTTACGTTCGAGACCATGTCGCATTGACGATTGAAGAACGCAAAGCAGAAAAATCCCGTTGAGAATCTTTATGGCTGAAAATCTCCTCATCACCCGAATGACTTCGGATGACATCGATGATGTTGTCCTTCTTGACCGCTCCATCTTTTATGATCCGTGGGCTCGAACGTCATTCTCCGGTTCTCTGAAGAAAGACACCTGTCTTGTTCTCAGAAGAGACGGTGAGCTTGAGGGATATGTGATTTTCAGCAGCATTTTTGACGAAGGAGAACTGCTTCGCATCGCCGTCAATCCGCTGTCCCGCCGCAAAGGTTATGCCACGATGCTCATGAAGGAACTAAGCAAGCTGGGACGCGAACGCAACATCGAACATTGGTTCTTAGAAGTTAGAGCCGGAAATCTCGGAGCGATTAAACTTTATGAGAAATTCGGTTTCATCATGATGGGTCGGCGCAAAGGGTACTATCCTTCGCCTAACGGTCGGGAAGACGCCATCACGATGCACGCGTATAGGAAGAAATAAAAGGTGCTTGATCAAAGGAAGTCAGACATATGGAATGCACTCGGCATCGGTCCTCAGTGGATCGAGCGAGATGAGCTGGCTAAAGCTGCCGAAGAAGCTGCAAAAAACAAAGCTGAGGCTTTGGCCGCTGCTTCTCCGAAGCCTCAGCTGCAGAATTCCGTTCCTGCCGCCGCTTCGGCTCCTTCCTTTGTAAACCGTGCGCCTCAAACTCCTCAAGCCAGTTCGGCTCCTGTTGCAAACGCACCTGCGGCAGAGCCAGCCCGCGTTACCGCAGGAATTGCTAATCGCAGCGCTCCGCCGCCCAAAGCGGCTCGTCCCGAGCCGGCGGCGAAGCCAGCTTACCGCAGTGCCAGCGAAGCACGCGGCGTGCGTCCCGAAGCGTATACGGAAGCACGTATTCATCAGATTGCAACCGCCGATTGGCAGACTTTAAAACAGCTCGTGCAGGACTGCCGAGCCTGTGAAATCTCCTCGAGCCGTCTGCATCCGGTTTTCGGACAAGGCAATCCGCCCTGCCGCCTAATGCTGATCGGTGAAGCTCCCGGCGCAGAAGAAGACCGTTTGGGGCAGCCTTTTGTCGGCCCCTCGGGCAAACTGCTGGATAAGATTCTTGAGGCAGCCAAGCTCGATCGCGAGAAGGACCTGTGTATTTTCAACACACTGAAATGTCGTCCGCCGCTGAATGCCACACCGGAAAAAGCCGAAACCATGGCCTGCCGTCCATTCCTGGAACGCCAAATCGAATTGATTGACCCGGAAGTGATCGTTGCAATGGGCAAGCCTGCCGCTTCCTGGTTCTTCCCGGATCTCAAAACGCTCAATCCTTATCGTGGCAAAGTGCACAATTTGACTGTACAAGGCAAGCCTCGGAAGGTCATCGTGACTTATCATCCTTCTTACCTGCTGCGCTCTCCTCAGGAAAAGCGCAAGGCATGGCTGGATTGGTGCTTAATACTCGATACCCTAAGCTAAACAAATGACAAAAGCGATATTTGACTCTTTGCCCGTTATCGGAAAATCTCTTGCAGAAATAAAACCCTCAGACAAATATCGAGAAAAATGTCCGGCAGGCAGTGGGCTTGCCATGTCCATCGCCCAAAACGCCGTTCAGCTCAAAAAACAAAATAAGCTTCTGACGGTCATTTGCGCCGACCCGAGTGATGTCATTCGTCTGCAGGATGAAGTCACTTGGTTTG
>URYO01000068.1 GCA_900552195.1 uncultured Sutterella sp.
AAGAAATTTCAAAGAGCCCGGCGAAAGCAACAGGAGACGAGAAAAATGTCTGAGAACAATATCAGTCTGGAAGCCAAAGACCAGCCGTTCGAAGCAACGACCTACGGCGGCTTGCTGCGTATTGCCCGTGAAAATAAAGAATTGAGTATCGATCAGGTGTCTTCTCAGCTGAGAATCTCACCGGATCAGATCGAAGGTTTGGAGTCGGATAACTATAAAGTTTTCCCGACGCCTGTTTATGCCCGCGCCCATCTCCGCAGCTATGCTCGTTTATTAGGTGTGGACGAAGCGAAGATTATTTCGCTCTTTAATGCGGCGCTGGCGCCGGACGATAAGGATCCCCGCACCTTTATTCGCCGTACAACTCAGGAGCTGGCGCCTTACCATGACGCTCAGCCGAAAAACTTTGTCGGTAAATTTGTTGCCGGGCTGCTTTTCTTGGCGGTTGTGATTGCATTGGGTTGGATCGGCTACAACTACTACATGAATCAAAAAACGGAAAAAGCTGCCGAAGAACCTCTGGCGGAGGTCTCTCAGCCGGCTGAAACGCCGACTCCGACGGCCGAACTCTCCAAGGCCCCTGAAGCCGCACCAGTTTTAGTGTCCAATACAACGGTAGAGCCGGCCGCTCAGCCTGCGGTTCCGGTCCCGGCTGCAGAAGAGACTCAGGCTGATCGAGATGCAGCGTTGAAAGAAAAACTTCAGAAAGAGGCAGAAGCAGCCGCAGCCGCTAAAGTCGCTGAAGAAAAGCGTTTAGCAGAAGAGGCTAAGAAAACTGCCGCTGCCCCAGAACCTTCTGTTGCCGCTCCTGCAAAGCTGCTGACACTGACTCACAATGAAGCCGAAGGCCGATGGGATCTCGTGGTACCGAAATCTGCGAACGGAACTTACAAAGTGACGATCGGTGCGGACGGCGGTGAATGCTGGTTCGGCGTCTATCAAGATAAGAAACTTGTTCATAATGCTCAGTTAAAGAGCGGCGAAACTCGTGACTACGAAGTTCCGTATCCTTTCAAAGTCTCCGTCGGCAATCGTGCCAAGGGATTTGTGAAAGTTGACGGAGCGCCTGTTGATTTGAATATCAATAATCGCGCAGCTTCCACCGTGTTTACTTTGGTTCAGAAATAACGAATGTCATCTTCACAAAAAGAACCGATGATTGTCCGCTGGAAAGACAATATCGTTGAGATCGGCGCCGGCCGTCCCGTGGTGATTCAATCTATGACCAACACGGATACGGCTGATGTCGAATCCTCGGTCAAACAAGTTTTAGAGCTCGCTCAGGCAGGAAGCGAGCTTGTTCGTCTTACGGTTAATACACCCGCGGCGGCAAAAGCCATCCCTGAAATTCGTCGAAGACTCGATGAAGTCGGATGTTTTGTGCCTTTGGTCGGAGACTTCCATTACAACGGCCATAAACTTCTGACTGAATACTCCGAATGCGCCGAAGCACTTTCAAAGTACCGAATCAACCCCGGAAATGTCGGAAAAGGCGATAAGCAGGAAGTAAATTTCCGCACAATGATTGAGCTTGCGAAGAAGTATGACAAGCCGGTCCGAATCGGTGTGAACTGGGGTTCGCTGGATCAGGATCTTTTGGCCCGAATGATGTCGGAAAACCAAAAGCTTGAAAAACCGCTCGACGCGAAAGAGGTTCTGCGCGAAGCGTTGGTAAGGAGCGCTGTTGAGAATGCGGACCGAGCCGTTGAGCTCGGTATGAAGCCTTCTCAGGTGGCTATTTCCGCGAAAGTAAGCGGCGTCAAAGATCTGATTGCTGTTTATCGTGAGCTTAAAGCACGCTGTGCTTATCCTTTGCACCTCGGTTTAACCGAGGCTGGGATGGGGCTTAAGGGAACAGTATCCACGACGGCAGCCTTATCGGTTCTCCTATTGGAAAATATCGGGGATACGATCCGCGTTTCCCTGACTCCGGAGCCCGGTCAGTCCCGCACGGCCGAAGTGGAACTTGCCTGTGAAATCCTGCAGGCTTTAGGACTGCGGAACTTTACGCCGCAGGTCGTTTCCTGTCCCGGGTGCGGACGCACGACCAGCTGCCTCTTCCAGGAGCTGGCGAAAGAAACGCAGGATTTTATTAAGTTAAGAATGCCGGATTGGCGCAAGCACAATCCCGGTGTGGAAAATATGAATGTGGCGGTGATGGGCTGTGTAGTGAACGGTCCGGGAGAAAGCCGTCATGCAAACATCGGTATTTCTCTGCCCGGCTCAGGCGAGGCCCCGGTTTCTCCCGTCTTTATCGACGGCAAGAAATGGGGTTCTCTGAAAGGGCCGAAGATGAGCGAAGAGTTTCATTCGCTTATCGAAGAATACGTCCAGAAAAATTACCAAAATGCGAAGGAACAATAATGGCGATTGAAAAGATTCAGGCAATTCGCGGCATGAGTGACATGCTGCCGGAAGATGCCCCTCTTTGGCACTTCTTTGAAAAAGAAGCTTCCTCTCTGGCAAAACTCTACGGTTATCAGCACATTCGTACTCCGATCGTCGAACAGACTCGTCTGTTCAAACGCGGAATCGGTGAAGTGACTGATATCGTTGAAAAAGAAATGTATTCCTTCGTGGATTCCTTAAACGGCGACGAATTGTCTCTGCGTCCGGAAAACACGGCTTCTGTCGTTCGCGCCTGTATTGAACACAACCTCCTTTATGAAGGACCGAAGCGTCTGTGGTACATGGGACCGATGTTCCGTCACGAACGTCCGCAGAGAGGCCGTTATCGCCAGTTCCATCAGTTCGGTATGGAAGCAATGGGCTTCAAGGGACCGGATACGGATGCCGAACAGCTTTTAATGCTGAACCGCCTCTGGAAGCGCCTCGGAATCGCTCCCGTTCGTCTTGAACTCAACTGCTTAGGCCAGCTCGAAGACCGTAAAGCCTACAGAGAAGTGTTGATCAAATACTTCGAAGCGCACAAAGATGTCCTGGATGAAGATGCGACACGTCGTCTTTATTCCAACCCGCTTCGCATTCTCGACACCAAGAATCCCGACATGCAGGACTTGGTCAATAATGCACCGAAGCTCTATGACTCCTTGAGCGAAGAATCCAAACAATTCCTTGCGGATTTAGAAGCGATTCTGAAAGCCGAAGGCATCGATTATGTTGTGAACCCGAGATTGGTTCGCGGTCTTGACTACTACAACCTCACAGTTTTCGAATGGGTCACCGATAAGCTTGGCGCTCAGGGCACGATCTGCGGAGGCGGCCGTTATGACCCGCTCATCGGAATGCTCGGAGGCCGAGACGCTCCTGCCTGCGGTTTTGCGATGGGCATTGAACGCGTGCTCGAGTTGATGAAAGAATGCGGTGTTAAACCCGAATCCAGAGAATGCGATGTTTATGTCGTTTGGGATAAGGCGCTGTACCTCAACGCACTTTCCGCCGCAGAAAGACTCAGAGATGCCGATATTGCCGCGATCATCCACAGCGGCAGCATGAAGTTCGGCAACCAGATGAAGCGTGCTGATGCTTCCGGGGCTCTTTATGCACTGGTGATCGGAGCTGATGAAGCCGCCGCCGGCAAGGTCGGTCTCAAGGCACTTCGTGAAAACCTCGAGGGTTACGGTGAACAGAAGACGCTGACTATCGATGAAGCGATCTCGTTCCTCGGACATCACGTTTAAGAAGAAGAGGGGACCGGCGTCCCCTTCCGTTTTACTTCTTTTTCAAGAATTGAAATTAGAACCTTTAAATAGACCGGGAGATACTTTACATGGCCTATGACTTAGAAGAACAAGAGTCCCTTGCCGAGATTAAGGCTTGGTGGGAGAAATGGGGCAACCTAATTTTGACCGTTGTGACGGTCGCCTGCTTGTGCGCTGCCGGTTTTCAAGGCTGGCGCTGGTATCAGATGAAAGAATCCACAGACGCCGGTGTTCTGTATGCTCAGATGATTCAGGCAAGCAATATGAAGGATGAGGCTCGCGTACAGGCGATCGCCGGTCGTCTGCATGAAAGCTACGCATCGACGACTTATGCCGGGATGGGTGCTCTGCTTGCCGCGCATAACGCTGAAACCGCCGGTAAATATGCAGAAGTTGAAAAAGCGCTCAAGTGGATCGTAGAGTCTGATAAGTATCCTGAACTCAAACCGCTTGCTTCTGTCCGTTTGGCCGGTGTTTATCTCGATGAAGGTAAGTACGATCAGGGCTTGGCAGTTCTCAACGCTGTTAAAGACGCCAAGGGCGAAGAAGTTCCGGTTTATGACCGTATGGGCGACCTTTATCTTGCCAAAGGCGATGCCGCTGCCGCTCGCAAAAGCTGGGAAGATGCCTTGCGCCATGCTCCTATGCCCAATCCGTTGGTCGGTGTCATCGAAATCAAATTAAATTCTTTACCCAAGGAATAATTCATGAGTACAAAACTCAAGATTGCGGCCGCCGTTGCTGCAGCAGTTCTGCTTTCGGCTTGTTCCAGTCCTAAACATGAACCCATGCCGCTGGTAAGTTTCACACCGAGCCTGGAGGTGACCGAAGTTTGGTCGAAAGGACTTTCGTCTGCTGAGGGCTTCTTAGTTCCCGCGGTATATGACGATATGGTGTTTGCCGCCGGCGGCAAGACCTTGACGCGTTTAAATGCCAGAACAGGTGAAACCGAATGGTCCGTTTCTTTTGACAGCCCCATTACCGGCGGTGTCGGCTCTGACGGCTACGTCACAGCTGTCGGTCTTTGGGACGGCAATCTGGAAGTTGTGGATGCCGGAGGAAAGGTCAGCTGGGAAAAGAAACTGACAACGGAATTGGCTTCTCCTCCCGTTGTTTCTCACGGTCTGGTCATTGCCCGCACCATGGACACCCGTGTGTCCGCATTTGAAGCTTCCTCCGGCGAACTGCAGTGGACATATCAGAAGAGTCAGCCCGCTTTGACGGTCCGTTTACCCACAAGAATGCTGGCTCATGATAACTTTTTGTTAGTCGGACAGCCGAATGGCCATATCGTGATTCTGGATATCGCCTCCGGTAAACCGGTGTTCGAATTCCAGGTTGCCCAAGCTAAGGGGGTCACGGAAGTCGAGCGTCTGGTTGACGTTGTCGGCGCCCCGGCCTTTAGCGAAAACTTAGTTTGCGCCGCCGCCTTCCAAGGCGCAGTAACCTGTGTTGACAGCACTAATGGACAGACAAAATGGACGCAGAAGATTGACGCTGTTGCCGGTCCTGCTATTGACGAAGACAACGTTTATGCCGTCAGCGTCAACGGAGAAGTTCAGGCGTTCTACCGCGAAAGCGGTGAGCAGCGCTGGTCTAATAAGACCATGCTGTACCGCGGAGTTTCCGCACCGGTTGTTTTCCCGGGCGCTGTGGCTGTCGGTGACGAAGACGGTTACGTTCATTTCCTTTCACCGAGAACCGGTGAAGAAATGGCGCGCGTTCGTTTGAGCGGTCCGATCGTAACGCAGGCACAGCCTTTCAGTGCAGGCGCTATTTTCCAAACCAGTAAAGGCGAAGTCGCTTATTTGTCGAATAGATAAGAATTATGGTTCCAGTCATTGCGCTTGTTGGTCGTCCGAATGTCGGAAAATCGACCTTGTTTAATCGCCTGACGCGTTCTAGAGACGCTTTAGTGGCGGACTTCCCGGGACTTACCCGAGATCGTCATTACGGCGACGGTCGTATCGGCGATAAACCTTACTTAGTCATCGATACGGGCGGTTTTGAGCCGATCCGCACCGAAGGCATCGTCAAAGAGATGACCGGACAGGCGCAATTGGCCATTACCGAATCCGATGCCGTCTTGTTCCTTGTTGACGGCCGCGCCGGTTTAACGCCGCAGGATCAGAGAATTGCTCAGAATCTGCGCGAATCCGGAAAGAAAACCTACCTCGTCGTCAATAAGGCCGAAGGTTTAACGGAAACAGCTAAAGCCGAATTCTATGAATTGGCTTTAGGCGAGCCTTACACCATTTCCGCAGCACACGGCGAAGGTGTTAAAGCCTTGATGGATCTGGTTCTTGAACCCTTCCCGACCGAAAAGGAAATCGATGAGGAAGAGGATTTCAAACACAAGATTAAAGTTGCGATCGCCGGCCGTCCGAACGCAGGCAAGAGCACGCTGATCAATGCGCTGATCGGCGAAGATCGCCTGATCGCTTTTGACATGCCCGGAACCACGCGCGACGCCATCGAGGTCGAGTTCCAATATAAGGATCGCGATTACACTTTGATCGATACCGCTGGTCTGCGCCGCAAAGGCAAAGTGTTTGAGGCAATCGAAAAGTTCTCCGTTATTAAGACGCTTCAGGCCATTGAAAGCTCCAACGTGGTTGTACTTCTGCTGGATGCGCATGCAGGAATTGCCGAGCAGGATGCCAACATCGCCGGTTACATTCTGGAAAGCGGACGCGCTTTGGTGGTCGGTGTCAACAAATGGGACAGCCTGGACGATTACGAAAGACGCCGCGTGAAGGAGGAGCTTGAACGTAAGCTTCACTTCTTACGCTGGGCGAAGATCGTTTATATCTCCGCGCTTGAAAAACGTGGTCTGCATCACTTGCTGAATGCTGTCAATGATGCTCATACCGCTGCCTTCATGAAGCTTTCGACTCCGAAACTGACTCGCGCTCTGATCGAAGCGACCACGCGTCAGCTGCCTCCGAGAGCGGGCGGAGGACGTCCGAAGATGAGATACGCTCACCAGGGCGGACAGAATCCTCCTGCCATTGTGGTCCACGGCAACGCGCTTCAGGATGTTCCGGTCGGAAATAAATCTTTCCTTAATATTACTCTGAAAGAAGATACGGAAACATTGGATGAAGTGG
>URYO01000069.1 GCA_900552195.1 uncultured Sutterella sp.
TAGAAGTTTTTGGCGGTGGAACATGGATCGGAGTGGATAATACGCATCAGAGATTCTGTGACGATAATTACGTCAAGATTTCACAAGGACCAGACTTTAGTTTTTGCGCTTTAGAAAGAGGCGTCTTTATGGGCGCAGCGGATCAAAGTATGTCGGCAAAGTGTAAGTTGGTTGAAATTTGAGAATGATTGAAGACGTCATAAAAGTAAAGATGCCGGTCGGCGAGTCTTTGGTGATTCGCAAGAACCGCCACTTGCCTGATAACGCTGCGTCAGTAGAAGGCCTTAAAAGACTTTGCGTCGTTTCCGGAATTCACGGCGATGAGCTTGAAGGACAGTACATTTGTTATTTGCTTAATAAAGTCGTTCGTGAAAAGAGTGAGCACCTTAAAGGGGTGTTGGATGTCTATCCGGCATTGAACCCGATGGGCATCGATACGATCCAGCGAGGATTTCCCGGTTTTGATTTGGATATGAACCGGATTTTCCCGGGACGTACCGACGGAGCGGCGACGGAGTGGGTTGCAAGCAAATTGATTCAGGAATTCAAAGGCGCAGAAATGGCGATTGATATTCACGCCAGCAATATCTTCCTGCGCGAGATTCCCCAGGTTCGCGTCAATATCAATACGGCAGATAAACTCGTTAAATACGCGAGCATGCTCGATGTCGATTTTGTTTGGGTGCATCAAGCTTCTACTGTGCTCGAATCAACGTTGGCTTACAGCTTAAATTCCATCGGCGTTAAAACTCTTGTCGTAGAGGCGGGCGTCGGCATGAGAATTACTCAGGATTATTGTCAACGGCTTGTGAACGGAATTCTGAATCTTATGCAGAATCTCGGTATGTGGGACGGGCCGGTCCAGCCTGTTAAACAGCCGATCGTTTCCTTAGATCGCTCCGTGAGTTTTGTGAATGCTGAAGAGCCGGGTGTGTTTGTCCCGACGGTTCGTCACAGCGATAACGTTAGACGAGGCGAGATTTTTGGCCAAATTGTAGATGCGCTTTCAGGTGAGGTTCGTCAGGAATGCGTCTCCGAAGTCGATGGTTTGCTCTTCACGCTTCGTGAATATCCTATTGTAAATAAGGGGTCTCTGATTGCCCGAATTCTTCAGGAAGAACGTCGATGAAAGAAGAAGTTATTTTCAGAATGGAGTCGGCCTACCGCGAAGACTTTGAAGTAAAAAGTTATCACTTCGGCGGCCCTGAAAAGACCATGTGCATTATCGGCAATATGCGCGGCAATGAAATTCAGCAGCTCTATATTGCCGGCCAAATGGTTCGAACATTAAAGCGCTTTGAGGAAGAAGTGCGGTTTATCCGCCGTCACTGTGTGACGGTGATTCCGTGTGCCAATCCGTACTCCGTAAATGTCGGTAAGCGCTTCTGGGCGATGGATAACTCCGATATCAATCGAATGTATCCCGGATACAACAAAGGTGAGACTACTCAGCGAATAGCTGCCGGTATTTTTGAAAAGATTCAGGGCTACCGCTTCGGCGTGCAGTTTTCCTCTTTTTATATGCCCGGAGACTTCGTCTCTCATGTGCGCATGATGAAGACGGATTATGAGGACACCGGCTTGGCTCAGCTTTTCGGAATGCCTTTTGTCGTTCTTCGCAAACCCGTTCCCTTTGATACCACAACCTTAAACTTCAACTGGCAGGTGTGGGATACAAAAGCCTTTTCTCTTTACAGCCGTTCTACCGAGAAGATCGATAAGAAGGGTGCGGACATGGCGATTGCGGCGGTTTGCCGCTTCTTAAGCCGAATGAACGTTTTAAATTACAACGTTTACGGCGGCTATGAATCGACCGTTCTTATAGAAGAAGAGCTGGTGTCGCTGCGTTCAACCGCTTCCGGTCTTTACATTCCGCACGTGAAATCCTTTGATTCCGTTGAACGCGGACAAGTTCTTGCGGACATCATTGATCCGCTTACCGGCGTGACCGTCGCCCAGACCGAAGCACCCGAAGACGGCATTGTGTTTTTTGCCAAAGATTCTCCCCTTGTCATGGAAAACGAAACTCTCTTTAAAATAGTGAACAAGCTTCACAAGTAACACATAAAGAGAGTCCCCGGATGGCAGATGTCAGCTACAACATTCCGGACCTGCGTCCGGGAGAGGTTTTTCGTGTCGAACAGACGATAAAGCGCAGCCGCTTTATCGCTTCTGTCGGACACACTCCCGATGTCGAGGAAGCAAAAGCTTTCATCGAACAAATTAAAGCCGAATTTGAAGATGCCCGGCACAATTGCTGGGCTTATTGTGCCGGAGCCGCCGGATCTACCGATCGTATCGGCGCAAGCGATGACGGCGAGCCTCACGGAACCGCCGGACGCCCCATGCTGACGGCTGTTACGCACAGCGGCATTGGAGAAGTGACCGTTGTTGTGACTCGTTACTTTGGTGGAATTTTGCTCGGTACGGGAGGACTAGTTAAAGCCTATCAGTCTTCCGTCAAAATGGCGTTAGAGGGAGTGTCCACGCGAGTTCGTACCAAAACGAAACGCATCAAATTCAGCGTTGAACATCGATTTGTGAATCAGGTTCTGCGCAAGATCGAAGCCGTAAACGGTCGAATTCTGGAAAAGAATTTTGATATGGATGCGGATTTTGATGTCGAAATCCCCGAGGATCTCGCTGAGACTTTTGCTAAAGAATTGGAAGAGCTCACGCGCGGAGCTCTTCTCATTGAATTCGTCGAAGAGTAACGGCTTATCTCGCTACGCCGATTGTTAAATTTAAGCTCTCTAAACCTGTAAACGTCTGGCTTGGGAAAGCTTCATTCTGATTTTGCTTAAGAATGACAAACTCAGGTTTGCTTCGACGGGCAAACAATTCGCTTCTTCCCAAGAGCAGAGAAAGTGCCACGAAGAAACGCTGATCGGCAGAAATTGTCTTCATGCCCGCAAGACCTGAAGCGTCCGAGAGCTCGGGTGCAAATAATTTCACACCTTCATCACGGAGTTTGATCTTGGCGCCGGGGATGAAGGCATCAATGTCTGAAGAGCCGTAGGCGACTGCAAGCGACAAACCTAAACGCGCAATTCCCCCCGGTTCCTCAGCATTGGCGCAGAGAGATTCCCATCGCTCAAGCGAGGTCTGCAGCTTTTGGAATTCTGCTTCTTCCCGTTTTCGGCGATTTTTGTTATTCGCATTTTTTGCCATCTTCTCACGTAGGCCTGTGAGCTGAGCAGTGGCTGTGTGGAAGAGATCGGATTTTTCTAAGAGTTCTTCTTCGAGCTGTTCACGAGTGCGCGTCGTCAGGTTCTTCTCCTGAAGACTGTTTAATGCCTGCTGTTTTTCTTCGTACTGCGAATTTACGACACGATACCTTTCGAGCAGTTCATCGTTTTGACGCATGAGGTCATCTTTCTGTGCAGTCGAGATCTGAGAAGAAAGGAAGCTGGACTCGTTCGGGAAACCGGCCTTTTGAAGTTTTTGGTTGAAAGCGTCCGAAAGCGATTCAATGGATTTAATGGTTTCGCTGCGATGTGCTTCGAGAGTATTAATTTTGTTCTGCGTAGAAAGCAAGGCTTCCTCTTTGGCAGCAAGACTTAATTTAGCTTCTTCGGCAAGACGTGTGGCATTGGCCTTTTCTGTTTCAATCGCGGCAATTACTTCTTCCGGTGTCTGGCTGGCAATTGCTTCATGCCGTTCTTTTTGGAACCGTTTGATCTGTTCAGTGAGAGCCTCGATGTCCTTTTCTAAGGTTTCTGCGCTCTTCTTCTGAGCAGTCAGAGACGCGACAGTATTTCGGAGGGCTTCTTCGCTCTGCGCTGTTTCTTCTTCTATCTGTTTTTTCTCGACGCTCCAGTTGATCCACTGTTCGCGGCGTTTTTCGAGTGTTGGAAGGTTCTGCTTCATGATGGCCGGGTTAGAGGCCTTCAGGCCGAAGCGGGCAAAGGCTCGCTCGAGCAAACGCGTCAGGGAGACGCGATTAAGTTCAGAGTCTTTTTGATTCTTTTCTAGCTCGGCAGACATGTTGGCGAAGTTCTTCAAAGCCTCTTCCAAAGACGCCTGTTCTTCTTTTTTACGAGCGGTTTTAAGCGCTGCATCTTCGCGCTTTTCTTTCAGCGATTCAATCGCTTCCGTGAGCCCTTGAATTTTCTCTAATCGTGCTTCAAGGTCATCTCGACGATTGGCTAAAGAAGTTTGTTTTTGCTTGAGTACAGCCGCCCAAGTGATCGGTTTCTTTTCTCTCAAGCCGACAATATTGAGCTCGCTCGCGATATACAAAATCTCGCCCTTGGCTTCATTGAGTTCCGTCGTAAGCGTATTCAGAATGTTTTCGGCTTCTGTCTGCTGCAGCTGAAGCTGAGCAAATTCAGCTTTGCATTTTTCCGATTCGACGAGCGCGAGCTGAGCGTCTTCTTTTGCTTTAGCGAGTTTGTCTTCCAACGAACGGTCAAACGGCAGTTTGACGGAGTAGGGATGGTGAATCGCGCCACACAAGGGACACGGCTTGCCGTTGGCTAACTTTTCGCGCTGTTCATTCAGCGACAGTACTTCGAGATAGAAGGAATAAGCCTGCTGAGCTGAATTGACGACGGCTGTCTTATCAATATAGGCCTGGCGAGCCGCATTCAAAGCAACCGTCGCGAGTCTCAAGGCGTGCTTGGTGCTCTCGAGCCCTGCTTTTACCTGATTGAATCGGTCGTGTCCTTCTGCCAAGAGAACAATTCTTCCTTGAAGCGCGTCTAGGGCATTTAAGCGTTCATTCTGATTGTCCAGTTCCGCAGCCAGCGTCTCGACGCCTTCTATTCCTAAAGACTTGGAAAGCATGCGCTCTTTCATGGAAAGTTCGCCCGTGACGGCAAGCTCCTCGTTTTTAAGAGCGGCAATGACGTTTTGAACGTCTAATAAAGCAGAGCGAGAGGACTCAATCCGTTTCTGCAGTTCCCGCTGCGTTTCTTCTGCCTCTGCGCTGCGAATGACTTCAGCGTCAATCTCATCAAGAAGACGTTTGTACTCTTCGAGCTCATCGACCAAGAGCTTATCCATAGAAAGGTCATCCATCTTCTTGTTTAGAAGCTGTGAGCGAATGGTCAGTTGGGAGAGGACGTTTTTTAATCGTGTGTTTTCTTCAGAGAGGAGACGAGCCGCGGTTTGCTCGTTGAACAACTCCTCTTTAAGGTGCTTGCTTTGAATCTGAGAATCTTCGATTTTTTCATCTAATTCGCGAACGCGTTCCAACGTCACACACTTCTCGTTGTAGTTTTCCAGGACGCTCTTGAAATTTTTGTCTGCCTCAGCATGAGCCAGAGAGGCGGAGCGGACGCGTTCAGAAAGCATCGGGACGGATTTTTTAAGTTCCGTAATCAGCTTACCTTCTTCTTTCTCATCGACTCGAAGCTTAGAGAGGACATCGTAGTCGGGAGCTAAGGCGTCTGTTTTCAGCGCTTTTTCCAGAACGTTCTTTTTCACGTCAAAGCGAGAAAGGTCGCCGTTGACTGTCGTGAGCTGCTTAGACAAGCGGGCGGCTTCATCCTTGAGCATATTGATGCGAATGAGCCAGTCCATCGAATCTTTGAGCTGGGCAATTTCGTTTTGCAGAGCGGCGTGAGAGACGCCGGCCTTAATGAGCTGCTGATTGAGGCGTTCTTCTTCCTCATCAGAAACAACCGAAATTCCGTCTATGACAGACTTAGAAGCGGCGAGCAAGGCGGCCTTCTGCTGAGAAACTTCAATGCCCTGAGTCAGGATTGCATTTCCGAGGGACTCGGAGACATTTCCGATCAAAGATGAGGCTAAAGTATCCGCATTCTCGGTCAAAGATTCAGAAGTCGAGAGAATGTCATAGAAAAGGGTGTCTTCTAATTTATCGGCATCAAGATGCGTGATCCTAGCCATGGCGACAGGAAAGGGCGCAGCCTGCAGGTCAAACGGCATGCCGTTTTTGCGGATTTCAGTGTTTTCGTGGGACCGAAGAAGTTCAAATCGTCCCTCTTCTGTGGAGAAGACCAGGCGGACTTCGGGATTTTTTCCAAGTTTCTCGGATGAGATATCGAATAGAGCGAACTTTAGAGCGTCAAGGAATAACGCAATACTTTTCTCTCCCGTCAGGGGAATGGAAAAAACGTCGGTGCGTCCGTCAAAATCGAGATCCCATTGACCGAGGAAAGTCGGTACTCGGGAAAGACCGAAAGCATGAATCTGCATAACGAAAAATCAAAACAACAAATCAGTAAGCAACCTTGGTTAATCCGTATCCGAGCGCAAAGAAAATGGCAGAGATCACGGTCCACATGATTGTCAGAACACGGGTCACAGAGAGGATTTTTTCTCGCTGGTAGTCGTCGATGCCGGGCTTAAGCAGCATTCGGCCGAACTTGCTGTAATAGCTTCCGCAGAAGCCTCCGATAACTGCCGGGATCATGCCCCAAAGATAGCTAAAGTTGATCCAGCCGATGAACAGCCCGGAAGCGATCATGGCGGCGATGATAATGGGATAAGCGAACATATTATTTTTTCTCCGAAAGGTTCACTTTACCAAATCTCGACAGAAGAAAAAACGCCGCATTGTCTGCGGCGTTTTTATGTGCGCTCGGCATGAGCGAACTCTACAGGGTGAAAGTCCCGAAGTGCGGGCGGTGGCGCCAAGCACATAGCCAGAGGCAAGGTCTGAATCGCGAGGTTCCGACTGAAGGAAGCCCGAGGCAAACCATTGACCTTACGAACAGGAACGGTCT
>URYO01000070.1 GCA_900552195.1 uncultured Sutterella sp.
TGGAGCGCAAATCGATGGAAGAAAAAATCGCCTCCCGTGACGAAATCATCGTAATGGGGACAAGAAAAAATATCACAGACTTTCTTTCTTCGGTTCAAACAAACTGAGAAAACGGCGGGTTCACGATTTTTTTTCGAAAACGGAACAGGGGGCGGCAGCGAGAGTGTTCAGTATTTAACGAGCCAATTTTTGGAATTAGCGTAACTTTAGGAACATAAAGCGTTAATCCTAAGGAGACATTCGTTATGTATGCAAAACTCACTCTTTCCGCCGCTTTTGTTGCACTTGCCTTTAGTCACAACGCATTAGCGGCCGACCATAACCTTTCTGCCGATATATTAGTTGTCGGAGCAGGCTCGGCTGGCTTAACGGCAGCCGTTCAAGCTGCAGAAAAAGGCAAGAAAGTTATCCTTTTAGAGAAAAATCTCGGTGTCGGAGGCAGCTCGCAGTTTGCTGAAGGATTGTTTGCAGTCGGCTCAGAATGGAATCGTCTGAGAAGCGATCCTCTTACCAAAGAAGAAGCTTTCAAAACCTTAATGGAAAAACACGGCTATGTGATTGATGCCGCTAAAACCAAAGATTATGTCGAAGGCAGCGCTGAAAACATCTCCTGGCTCGCCGGTCACGGCATCAAATTTGAAGTTGTGCGCATGACGCCGTGGGAGGCCGCAATCTGGCACGTCATCAGTGATTACAAAGGCACAAATCACGGCGCAGGCTTAATCAAAGGGCTCAAAGATGCTGCCGACAAGGCCGGCGTAGAAACCAAGCTAGGAACACCTGCCACTGAACTAATCCTGAATAAGGAAGGCGCAGTCGTCGGTGCGAAAGCTGCAGATGAAAAAGGCAATACCTACACCATCAGCGCAAAAGCCGTCATTCTTGCGACCGGCGGTTTCGGCGACGATCCGCAGAAAGTCAAAAACTGGGCTCATCGCGATCCTGAAGGCTGGAAGAGCTCTGTACCTATCGGGAAAACCGGTGACGGCATTGCCATGGCAACGAAAGCCGGTGCAGCCATGGGCAACGTTTCCTTTGTTCAGCACCTCGGCACGGAGGGCAAAGGCATTAAGTTCCTGGGAAACCTCTATGCCACATCCTGGCAGCCTTCAGCTCTTTGGGTAAATTGTGACGGCAACCGTTTCAGCAACGAAGATGTCGCCTTCTCCTTTGCTCAGGCTGCCAATGCGATCTATGCTCAGCCTCATCACTACGGCTGGTCAATTTTTGACGACAGCCAGGTCCAATACATGATGAAAAAAGGCGTGGACTCCGGCATCGGCGTATTGGTACCGGTCGGTCAGAAACTGCCGAATCTGCAGAAAGAGATTGATGAGGCAGTCGCTGTTAAGAGCGATGGATTTAAGGCCGCTTATTCCGTTGCTCAGCTTGCCGAAGAACTCGGAGTTCCGGAGGCTAACCTTCAGAAAGCTGTGGACCAATACAACAAGGCTTGTGAGGTTGGTCATGACAGTGAGTATTACAAAGAAAAGACCTATCTTCGTCCGCTGAACACCAAGAAACTTTATGCCATCAAGCTGAAAGCCTACTTCTTCAGCTCCTACGGCGGTCTGAACACCAACCGCAAACATCAAGTTCTGGATAAGAACAATAAACCGATCAAAGGGCTTTACGCCACAGGTCTTGAAGTGTCTGATATGGTCGGACCGACTTATTCCACTTGGTCTTTGGGACATGCCTTCGGATTTGCTTCTTACTCCGGCAGACACGCTGCCTTAAATGCGATAGACGAAATGAAGTAACCCGAAAAATTTAAGCGCCGAAATTGGCGCCCAAAATCGAAAAGGTCCGAGGCAAAAAATCCGAACCTTTTCTCCACCCGTTAATGAAAGTTATTTAGTGACAGCCGCATCCACAGCTTCCGCCGTGTTCTTCATGACCATGACCGCTGCATCCGCAGCCACCCTCGTGTTCTTCATGACCGTGGCCGCCGCATCCGCAGCCGCCAGCATGTTCTTCATGATGATGGCCTCCACAGCCGCAGCCACAACCGCCGGTACCTTCAGGCTGAAGGGTTCCTGCAATCAGAGCCTCAATGACTTCGTCAGGGTTGCCAGTGACGCCGGGAAGTACATCAATACCGCTCTGAGCCAAAGAAACCAAAGCGCCTTGACCAATGCCACCGCAAATAACAGCCTGTACACCTTGAGCGGCTAAGAATTCAGCCAGCGCTTCATGACCGGAAGCTTCGCTGTCAATCACAACACTTTCAACAACGCCCTGGGGCTGTACGTCAAAAATCTTGAACTGAGGAGCTTTGCCAAAATGCTGGCAAACAACGCCGTCTTCGTAAGGGATGGCAATACGCATTTTTAATTCTCCAAAAAAAATTGTTCGGGAATTGTATCAAGGTTATCCATTTAGATTAAGTGGTGGCAACCCGATGAAAATTCAAGAACGGAAAATGCAAAAAAGTTTGTCTACGCCGAAAATGGTGCTTAGCAAAGAGTCGTTACTTCTAAATAGAACAATAATTCATAGAATTACGGCTCGCAAAATTGATCATTAAATCATGTCCCTCATCGAAAAGCTTTTCAAAGTCAAAGAGCGCGGCTCATCGACTAAGACAGAATTCTTAGGCGCCGTCTCGGCTTATCTCGCAGTTTGTTATCTTTTCATCGTTGTCCCCGGCATGCTTGCCGACGCAGGAATGCCAATTGGAGACGCCACGGTGGCAACCATTTGGGCTGCTGTCCTCGGCACCTTGATGATTGCTTTCATCGCCAACTACCCGGTTGTTGTGGCACCGGGCCTCGGCATCTCTGCTTACTTTGCGTACTACGTCTGCGGAGCAATGGGACTCTCCTGGCAAGCTGCGTGCGCTGCCGTCGTGATTTCCGGTTTTGTCTTCTTTATCCTGACCGTCACACGGGTGCGCCAAGCCATTATTAAAGCGATCCCGCTGGACCTAAAACTGGCTATCGTCGCCGGTATCGGAGCTTTCATTACCATCATCGGTCTTAAAAACGCCGGCATCGTCGTTGCAACACCTTCTACGATGATCGGACTCGGCAATATGATGCAGCCTCAGGCTTATTTGACGATTCTCGGTGTTGTGCTCGCCGGCTGGATGATGGCCAAAGGCATTCGCTTAGCAATGCTGATTACGATTCTGATCGTTGCGGCCTTAGGTATTGTTACCGGCGTCACGCCGACAGACGGAATTCACAATCTTTTCTCAGGCAGCTTCAAGCTCCTCCCGACGGAAACGATTTTCCAAGTGGATTTCAAACAGATGCTGACCGTCGGTATTGTGGGCGTACTCTTCTCCATCACAATGGTGGACTTGTTTGACAATATGTCGACCCTGATCGGCTTGTCTTACCGTGCCGGCTTCATGGATAAGCAAGGCAATATTCCCGGCCTCGACCGTGCTCTGATTTCCGACTCTATCGCCACCATGGGCGCCGGTCTTATCGGTACTCCGACTTCTACCGCCATCCTTGAAAGCGCTGTGGGCATTGAAGCCGGTGCAAGAACCGGCCTCTGCGCTCTGTTCCTTGCAGGTTTCTTCGCATTAACCTTGTTTGTTGCTCCTCTGCTGACTCTAGTTCCGGCCTTTGCTACTGCCTGCGTTCTGATCATCGTGGGTTACATGATGCTTCAAGGCACGGCTTCGCGAATTAATTTCTCGGATATCACAACAGGGCTTCCCTGCTTCTTAACCATCTTTATGATGCCGTTTACCTTCAATATCGCCACCGGTTTGGCTTTCGGCGTCATCAGCTTCGTGCTCTTAAAGTTCTTAGCCGGTAAGAAAGAAGAAATTACGCTGACCATGGCAGTTTTGGCAGTGGTTTTTGTGGGAATTTTGATTTCTCACTAAGACGCGGAAACTAACCGTTTCGAACAAAAGTTTTCAACAGATCGGACAGGAATGCCTTATCCTTGTCCGATCTGTTTTTATATGATTCCAAAAATTAAAGATGTACAGCATGCAGGAAACAAAAGCTGAATTGACTCTCGACCACTTCGGTAGTGATCCAATCACCCGTGTTGAAAACGCCCTTGCCGGTTTAAGAGAAGGCAAAGGCGTCGTCGTTCTTGACGACGAAAGCCGCGAAAACGAAGCCGACTTAATCTACTCTTCCGATCATCTGACAGAAAAGCAAATGGCTCTAATGATCCGTGAATGCTCCGGCATCGTCTGCGTCTGCCTTCGTGACGAAGACTGCAAACGCTTAGAACTTCCTCAGATGGTTGCTTCTAACTCCAACACTCAGGGTACTGCTTTTACGGTATCCATTGAAGCTGCTCACGGCTGCACTACCGGCGTCAGCGCTAAAGATCGCGTCACTACGATCAAAGCAGCAGCCAACCCGAATGGCAAACCTGAAGACCTCCTTCGTCCCGGCCACGTTTATCCGCTTCGTGCTCGCTCCGGCGGCGTGTTAGAGCGCAGAGGCCACACTGAAACAACCGTCGATTTGATGAGAATTGCCGGTCTGAATCCTTGCGGTGTTCTTTGCGAATTGATGAACGAAGACGGTACGATGGCTCGTCTGCCTGAGGCATTGGCTTTCGCAAAGAAACACGACCTTCCGATCATTACGGTTGAAGATCTGGTTAAATATCGTCAGGAAAAGAACGTCTAATCATTAAGTTAGCCAACCGAAGAAGTTTCTTCGGCGGTAAATCGCATGATTTTTGGAGGCTTCCTATATGGAATCGGAGGCCTTTTGTATTTCCGGCTGCTGCACCTCTCACGTGTCTCAGCCTTCTTTGTAATACTTCAGCCTGAAGATGGTTGCACCTAAAGACGCGGCCACAATGATCAGAATGCCTAAGAAAGTGAACGTATCTGGAACTTCGTCAAAGAACAGATAGCCAAATATTACTGCGAAGATCACGGCACTGAACTGCAGAGAAGCGCACAGAAGCGTTTTGCCTTTCTTCCAGCCGATGTTTTGTGTCCATTGGCCGAGTGCCGTGAAGACACCCATGAGCAGAACTGGAACCGAGAATACGTGTTCTGCCCGCAGTCCTGTTGAAAACATCAAAGTAGCCGCCCCACCGGATAAGGTACACGCCAAGGCAAACCAAAAAAGCGTCCTAATTGGCGGTTCTCCTTTCAGGCCCAGCAGTCTCAAGGAAATACTTGAACCCGAACTCAATGCTCCGGATAAAAGACCGAGGCCAACATAAAGAGCGTTTTGATCAGCAACATCAGGTCTGAGCACAAGCAAGACGCCCGCAAATCCGATTAGCAAAAAGACAAACAGCACCCAAGGAATTTTTTTGCCTTTGAACAGGTACCAGCCGAACACCCAAAGTCCTAGAAACAATGGCCCCGTGTATTGGAGCGTCTGAGCCGTAGAAAGAAGAATATGCCGAGCAACCAAAATATTGATGCTCAAAGCTCCGACTCCGCACAAAGCACGAGAGAGCTGAAGTGCCGGTTCATGCGTCTTAAGCGTAGTTTTTGTGGCTGCGACAAGACAGATCGCCACTGTCAAGACAACGATGGATCGCAAAAGGAAGATTTCGTAGAAGGCCATCGACACCGGCATCGCTTTGATAGAGACGTAGGCGCTGCTGATAAAAAATGTCGATAAAACGATCCAAAAAGATCCCATAGCTGTATTTCTGTATCTTCATCCCAGAGATAAAGAAATATACCGTGGACCACAACGTTTTCTTAATTTTTGAACAAAACAAAACCGGCGTCTGCTGAATATCTCAGCCGTCACGCCGGTTCTAAACCTCTAAGGAAAGGTTACTTCTTCAATGTCAGCAATTCACCGGAGAACTGACCGAGCCATCCGTCACCGAATGCATCGTGTGCATAGTGACGGAATTCGTTGCCTGCCTGCTGAAGTTCGAGTTCGTTTTCAGGCGTCATATCGCCGGTGCCCAAACCCAGCATGTCTGTAACGAATACCAAAGTACGAACTTCTTTGTCATTCTTCATGACCGGAGCAACGAGGAAGAAGTCATTGGCTTCAACGTTCTTACGGTCAGCGCCGAAGAGCTTGAAGTAATCATTAGCACGAAAGATGTTCGAGCAAAGAATGATCTTCGGGCTCTTTTCAGCGACTGCAGCCTGGAAAACCTGACCTCTCTGAGCAACGAGGAAGTTCAGGAAATCGCGGTAAGAAGGCAGTCCGGTGTACTTAGCCATTGTGACTTCGCCGTCAGGCGTCGTAACAGCGAGTTTTTCCATCCAGGCGTTCGTTGTAATCATTCCGGTGCAGAGCGGAGAAGCACTCAGCAGAAGAATCGGCTGTTTGTCTTCCTGTCCTTCGGGTTTGAAAACAAGAGAAGTTTCTGCTTCAGGATTGCCTGTAATGCTGTTAATCAAACGAGTAACGGATTCGGTGCACGGGCATGTTGTCGGCAGTGCGCGCTTTAAAGCATCAATATTCGTAACCGGATTTGCAAAGACTTTTTCCGGATCGATCGGCAGCGGGCAGCGAGCGCTGTGATCTACGACCAGCCAGATCGGGGCATTAGGGTTGCCGCCCATGCAGCCGGAAAAAGAGCTGATGTATTGAGTAAATAACTCAGGAACTTGAACCATTTCGATATCCTCCAATTAAAAATATTCTTCTTTTCGCGCTCCTTATCACGCACTTCTTTAGGAATTTCTCTGTCCATAACTTATTGTAATTTTATTATTATCATTTTTGTGC
>URYO01000071.1 GCA_900552195.1 uncultured Sutterella sp.
TAAAGAAACGACACGAATTTGAGTTTGTAATTGATGACAGGAATATCTATCATTATGCTGCCGATTTCCGCTCTCCGAAGCACAGGCATCTTTGGATTCGAGTCTTGCTGCTCATGAAGTAGCAAAAAGAAATTTGAATCGTATTCGTCCTCTCGCGAAGCTGAAAGCGCTGAGCCAGACTGATTTGGATCAAGCAATAGGTGATTTTCAAACCACGGCAGCTGCAGTTTCCAATGCTAAAGCTCAGGTGGAAAACGCAAAACTTAATCTTTCTTACTGCACGATCACTTCTCCTGTGACGGGTTACGCCAGCTCTGCACTCCAGACGGATGGTACCTACATCAACATGAGCAACGCACATTTGGCGACTGTTTACACCATGTCTCCGATGTGGGTAACATTTTCCATGTCGGAAAACGAAGAAGCGAAGATTAATCAGGAAGTCAAAGAGGGTATCCTCCGCCGTCCTGAAAACCATGACTACGAAGTTCAGCTCGAACTGGCCGGCGGAGAAATTTATCCGATTACCGGCCGCGTGACTTTCTCGTCACCGAATTTCAACCCGAGTACAGGTACGTTTGAACTCCGTGCTTCTTTCGAAAATCCGAATAATCAGTTAAGGCCTCAGCAGTATGTGCGTGCCATCGTGAAGGGGGCGACCTATGTTAACGCGATAGTCGTGCCTCAGATCGCCGTGCAGGAAGGGAGCAAAGGGCATTTTGTCTGGGTTGTTACCAAGGACAACAAAGCTCAATTTCGTCCTGTCGAAGTCGGCAGCTGGATCGGAAACGACTGGCTGATCAAGAACGGCCTGGAAGAAGGGGACAAGGTTGTGACCGAGGGTATGATGCTTTTGGCTAGCGAAGCTCCGGTAAAGATTGTCCAAGAAGTGGACCAGAAACCTGCCGCTGACGACAAGGCTAAGAAGTAAAGGGGGTCGGTATGTTTTCGAACTTCTTTATTAAGCGACCGATTTTCGCCATCGTCGTATCGCTGGTGATTGTGATTTCCGGCCTGATTTCCATGTTCCAACTGCCGATTGAGCAATATCCGAACATGGCACCGGTGCAGATTATGGTTACAGCCAGTTATCCGGGAGCCGATGCGAAGACCGTGGCCGAAACCGTAGCGGCCCCGATTGAAACGCAGGTTAACGGTGTTGACAACATGATATACATGACGAGTTCCTCGTCATCTACCGGCACTATGATGCTGACCGTTTTCTTTGATATCGGAACGGATCCGGATATTGCTCAGGTGCAGGTACAGAATCGTGTCAATATCGCACAGCCGTACCTGCCGAGCGAAGTAATCCAAAACGGCCTGCAAATTGAAAAGCGGTCTTCTTCAATTCTGATGTTGATCGGTATTTACGGCAAAGGCGACCGTTATAGCCGCGATTACATTAATAATTACGCCAATGTTTATGTTATAGATGCCATTAAGCGTGTTAAGGGCGCCGGTCAGTCTGCTGTGATGGGCAACGCTAACCAAGCTATGCGCATTTGGCTTAATCCGGATCGCATGGCGTCTTTGGGTATTACTACCTCTGATATCAACTCTGCTGTTGCGAACCAGAACAAACGATTTGCAGCCGGTAATATCGGAGCGGCTCCGGCACTTCCCGGAACTATCCAGACTTTTCCGGTTATTGCACCCTCTCCTTCGGTCGATCCAAAGGGGTATGAGGACATCATTATTCGTTCGAACCAAGATCAAAGCGCCATTGTTCGTCTAAAGGACGTAGCGAGTGTCGATTTGGGATCTCAGAGCTATGATGTTTCTTCCAATATGAACGGCTTGCCGACGAGTTACATTGCGGTTTACCAACAGGCCGGTGCCAACGCGCTGGATGTGGCGAAAAATGTTCGAAAGACATTAGAGCAACTCAAAGCAAACTTCCCAGAAGGCTTAGATTACAAGGTCGCTATCGACACGACAGAGTTTGTTCGAATTTCTATCGATGAAGTAATTAAGACGCTGTTTGAAGCAGTGCTTCTTGTTATCGGTGTGATCTACATCTTCTTGCAAAGCTTTAAATCCACAGCAATTGCGTGCACGGCCATTGTGGTCGCTTTGACTGGTACTTTCGTGGGAATGCTGGCGCTTGGCTTCACGATCAACTTGCTAACGCTGTTTGGTTTGGTACTGGCGATCGGTTTGGTGGTGGACGATGCGATTGTGGTGGTGGAAAACGTCGAACGTAATATGGCCGAAAAAGCCATGAATCCGGTGGACGCGACCATTCTGGCGATGTCGGAAGTTTCGGGTCCGATTATTGCGACTGTTCTTGTTCTCGCCAGTGTGTTCGTTCCGGCAGCCTTTATGGGCGGTACGACCGGTATGCTCTATAAGCAGTTTGCTATCACGATTGCGATTTCCGTTGCGATTTCCGGTTTTGTTGCTTTGACACTGACTCCGGCACTTTGCGCAGCTTGGCTCTCGCATGAAGAGCCGAAGACGCACGGCTTCTTTTTTCGCTTCAACCAATTGTTCGGACGACTGACGGTTAAATACGGAGAATGGACACGTGCTTTAGTCCGCAGAACTTTGCTGGGCGTCATTTTGTTCGCAGGAATGGGCGTTGCTATGTTTCAGATGTTCCGAGTGCTCCCGACCGGTTTTGTGCCAAGTGAAGACCAAGGCTACGTTCTGGCAGCCATTATGCTTCCTTCGTCTGCCAGCTTGCAGCGCTCAACAGAAGCCATGGATGCTATTGAAAAAGCCTTGGATCCGGTCAAAGGGATTGAAACCAAGAACTCCATCGGTGGTTTTTCTCTGCTCGACGGAGGAGTGAAAACCAATGCCGGTACGTTCTTCATGACTTTGGCTCCGTTTGATGAGCGCTATAAGAATTCTCAAACGGCTAAAGAAATGAGTGCCGATGCGATCATCCAGCAGATGCAGTATCGCGGCATGGCCTCACAGATGCAGGCGTTGGTCGTTCCGATCAACCCGCCGGCGATTCCGGGATTAGGTACGACAGGTGGTTTTGAATTTTGGATTCAGGATACCGGTAGCGGGACGCCTCAGCAGTTAGGTGATGTGCTGAACAATTTTTTGCAAAAAGCTCGTCAGCGTCCGGAACTTACCGGTTTGACCAGTACTTACAACGCCAACAACCAACAGCTCAAAATTAACTTTGATCGTGATAAGGCCCAATTGTTAGGTTTGAGTACTGCAGACGTCTTTAACACGCTTCAAAGCCAGTTTGGCTCAGCAATTTCCAGTCAGTTTAGCCAGTTCTCACGCGTTTGGTTCGTGATTATGCAGTCCGAACCGAAGTATCGTGCAAAACCGGAAGACATTGACAAACTTTACGTTCGCAACAGTAACGGGGAAATGATTCCGCTGAGTGCCGTTATTACGACGGAGTACACGAACGGCGCAACCTCCTTACCGCACTACAACGGTTTCCCGGCCGCTCAGGTGATCGGTAATGCCGCGCCTGGTTACTCTTCCGGCCAAGGTATGAAGGCCTTGGAAGAAGTGGCGGCCGAAGTTCTTCCTCCGGGCTACACCTACGGCTGGACTGGAATCAGCTACGAACAGCAAAGTTCCGGATCTTCTTCCGCAATTGTGTTTGGTTTCGGTTTGCTGCTGGTATTCCTGGTGCTGGCTGCCCAGTATGAAAGCTGGGCGCTTCCGGGTTCAGTCATCTTGGCGGTTCCGTTCGGCGTCATCGGTGCGCTGCTGGCGACATGGGCTCGCGGTCTTGAAAACGACGTTTACTTCCAGATTGGTATGCTGGTGATGATCGGCTTGGCTGCGAAGAACGCAATTTTGATTGTGGAATTTGCGGTTGAGCTGAGACATAAAGGCATGGACTTGGTGCGCGCGGCTATTGATGCCGGAGAGCTTCGTTTCCGTCCGATTATTATGACGTCCTTGGCGTTTATCGGCGGTACTATCCCGTTGGCCCTCGCAACAGGCGCCGGTGCTGCTTCCCGTCACTCTCTGGGAACCGGTATTGTGGGCGGTATGATCGGTGTGTCGACGCTGGCTCTGCTGTTTGTTCCAATTTTCTATGTCTGGTTTGAAGGCTGGGCCGAACGCTCCGGAGCGAAGAGCGCTTTGAAACTGGCCGCTAAGCTTTCATCTAGAAATATCCCCATTACAGATAAGCTTCGTACTGCCATTCTGCGCGGCCCTGGCACCGTTTATGATCCGAATGCAACCGTGAAGGTTTCTCCTTCAGGAGAGTTAACGGTGATCAACTCTCCGGGCTTTAATCCTGAAGGGGTCGAAAATCAGGATATCGGAATCGGAGATCTGACATCGCAGGAGCAGAAGGCGAATGTTGAATCCGCAGACAAGCTGACTGACCTCGAAAGAGAGAAGAGCGTCAAAGAGCATAAGACAGAAATCACGAAGGAAGTTTTATCCGCAAACGAAGTCTCCCAGAAGGCAGCCGATGCCAAGAACAATAAAGGAGAGGGCAAATGATAAATCGGCGTACATTTTTAGCCGCGGCGGTCAGCGCCGCAGTGCTGACCGGCTGCGCAGTCGGTCCTGACTATGATCGCCCTTATGTTCCGGTGCCGAAGGATTACCGTCACATCCAGGGCGAGGAAGCGGATCTCGGCCTCTTGAAAGCAAGGTGGTGGACAGAATACAACGATCCTAATTTGGATTTCTTCGTCTCCAAAGCCATTGCCAACAATCGAACATTGCAGCAGACCATGGCAAACGTCGAGAGGGCTGCGGCTCAGCTTACCGTGGCTCGATCCAATCTTTTTCCGCAGCTTAACTACTCGGGCGATCTCGGGAAGTCAAAAGCAAGCTTGAATACTCCGACCGGGGCGGCAATGGGAGATAAGCCGATCAAAAATTATGAAGCTCTTGCCTCGGCCTCTTGGGAAATCGACTTGTGGGGCAAGATTCGGAGGCAAACTGAATCTGCTCGGGCAACTCTGAGAGCCACGGAAGCGGCGCATCGCGCGGCAATTTCATCGGTGATCGGCTCTGTGATCAGTACTTATCTTTCTATTCTTACGACGGAAGAGCAATACAAGATCGCCGTAGAGACAGCGGAAAGCTATCACAAGACTTATCAGCTCTTCCTCCTGCGATTTAAGCATGGCAACGTTTCCGAGATGGAAGTTGCTCAGGCTTGGTCGCAGTGGGAAAGCGCGATGGTGCAGATTCCGCAGATTCGGCAGAACAATACGGAATTAAAGAATTCGCTGTCCGTTCTTACCGGAGTGCCGGTTGACGATTTTCCGAAATTCAAGACGCTAGATGAACTGAACGTTCCGGCAGTCATGGCGGGAATTCCCAGTCAGCTGCTGGAGGAACGCCCTGACGTGATCCAGGCCGAAGAGCAGCTTAGAGCAGCTAATGCCGATATCGGAGCCGCTAAGGCGTTGTACTTCCCGTCTATCTCACTTTCCGGAGGTCTCGGCTTTTCCAGCGATCAGCTGAAAGAACTGTTTAAAGGTCCGTCCAAAGTTTGGCAGTACGCCGGCAATATCAGCGGTCCAATTTTCCATTGGGGCGCTGTAACCGCCGGAGTCCGCAGTGCCGAGGCGCAGCAAAAAGCGCTTTTGGCCGCTTATCAGCTTGCCGTATCTACTGCATTTGCAGACGTGGATAATGCACTCAGTCGGCGCCAAAACGTGATTGAAGAGCTGCGCAGCAAACGCAGCCTCGTCATGAGCTTGGAAGACTACTCACGCCTTGCTAACGCCCAGTATCAAGGCGGTTACACGGGATATTTCACTGTCCTGCAGGCAGAACAATCTTTACTGCCGCAGCAAATCTCTCTAGCTGAAGTGAAGTCTCGGGCTTTGAATTCGGTTGCGCAGGTATATCAGGCGTTAGGGGGCGGATGGATTGACCAAGCCTTAATCGAGGAGCAGCAAGCGATTCGAGAAATCGAAGAGGCGGAAAAACTCAAAAAACAACCCGTTAAACCAGCAACGGCGGAGCCGATGCAGAAATCGGCTGACGGCTAGCCTGCAAAACTAGACGCGACAGGTCCGCAATAATTTCTTCTTTAGAAGTATAGAAAGCGGTGGGTAGGATTAACAGCCCACCGTTTTTTACTAAGGCAAAAAAGAAAAAAATCCGACGCCGCGCAGGCGCCGGATAAGCAAATGAGTTTTAAATGAAGGAGCTCTGCCGTGACATAGGAGGAAAACACGGCGGCTGCAACCTCATCTCATGCAACACCAAAATCTTTCATCCCTTTCAAATGAAAGACTGTGAAGACCCAAACGGATGTCTTCAACGCGGTAATCTACACTCATTGTCCGAACAATGCCGTCATAAAATGTGTTAGTTGTGACGTTTTGTGTCGAACAGCCCCCCCCCTTTTTTTTTTTGAAAGAAAATGAAAACTCTTTCGAATTATCAAGGTGTTCAGTCTTGTTCAATCATGAAAGTTAAATCAAGTTCAGGTTGGGATGATTGAATTTGATTCAGATTTTTTTGAGACTTGAGGAAATACTGAAAGGGAGGGGACTATTTCTTCGGTTAGTCCGTTTTTGTTAGCGTCGGATGGAAAGTTCCAGTCTTCCTTAAAAACTGTATAAGTTTCTCCAGAGCGGAAATTTTTCGGCCGGAATGCCGGTCAATTCCGCCAATTTGGTATCCTTGATATACTCTCGTGCATATTTCAATGCGCTAACCGCG
>URYO01000072.1 GCA_900552195.1 uncultured Sutterella sp.
CTGGCTATGTGCTTGGCGCCACCGCCTGCATTTCGGGACTTCCACCCTATAGAGTTCGCTCATGCCGAGCGCACCAACAAAAAACCCGCTGCTAGCAGCGGGTTTTTGTTGTCTATTGGATCGGCGTTTTCTTTACCGAAATAATGCCGGCCTTCTCTCGCCAGGCTTCGATCCATCCGGTGAGCAAAACTGTATCGGCAACTTCTACTGTTAATTTAAACGTGCCGTCTCTTCTCTCTTCCAGCTTCTGCATCCGATTAAACGGTGTTTCTCTGAGAATCAAAGCTGTCTGACGGTTTTTAAATACCATCTCCAGCAATACCTTTTGTGCATTGCCGTAATTAAACGGACTTCTGTCAACGTACTGCTGCAGATCAAATCCCTTCGGCTCTTCAGCTATGAAAGAGGTCAGTTCAACTTTCTTTATGCGATGTAGTGCAAGGTTTCTGATCTGTGTCGTGTCTTCATAACAGCAGACTAAATACAACCTGACATCCTGCTGAACCAGTCCCAGCGGAGACACCCGCAGCTGCACCTCTTCTTCGTTCTCACTTTTGAAATAAACGATATCGAGTTTGACTTGTTTAAATAAGCCCTCGGAAACCTTATTAAATATCGAAGGACGGATCATCGGCGGGCAAAGCGGCAGACTTCCGCTCACGAAGCGAACCTTGCTGAGCCAACGTTTTTCGGGTGACGATCCCGAAGCCGTATGCATATAGTTCTCCGCCGCATCAAAAAGATAGGACAGCGAATTTGTGAGGTCCGGCGGCATCTGATAGCGCAAGTGCTCTCGAGCAAGCAAAAGCAGGAGCGCGCCGTCAGCACCAAGCCCTACGCGATCCAAGTCATTGGAATTTAATAGACGCCGATAGCCGAAAGGTTTGGACTTATCGTCGCACTGTACGCCCATATCGCTTTCAGACAGAGCCTTCAAGTAGCGCTGAAGTGTTCTGCGGCTCAATTCGTAACCTGCCGCCGTGAGCTGCTGGTGCAGATCCGTCGTGGAAATTTTTCGGTTCAGAGGGATTCTCTTCAGAACCTCCAGGAGCATCTTTGCTTCCTGAAGCGATGAAGTGTCTCGAGCCATGTCTCTCTACTCCCAAAAAAGCTCCCGAGTATCGAACCGCGGGAGCTTTGTGGTTAACGCATCAGAAGATTATTTCTTCATGAGATTTAATTTCTTCGCAATCTCTTCCTGGCTGTCGTACACCGTCTCACCCTTCTTAGGCTGTAGCTTGGTGTAAGAACCGTCGGAGTTCATAACCCAGGCGTGAATGTTGTCCTTCAGCTGAGGAATCACGATCTGATTCATGACGTTATTGCGCAGGTTTTCCTGCAGGAGCGGCGTCAGCACTTCGATACGACCGTTCAGGTTACGCGTCATCAAGTCGGCACTGCCGAAGTACATCTCTTCATCCCCGTTATTGTGGAAATAGTAGATGCGGGCATGCTCCAAGAGACGTCCGACAATCGAGCGAACCGTGATCGTATCGGAAACGCCGGGCAAACCGGGACGCAGACTGCAGATACCGCGAACGATACATTCGATCTTCACACCGGCGCGGCTGGCTTCGTAAAGAACCTTGACCATTTCATAATCAACCAACTGGTTGCACTTGATGATGATATGGCCGTTGCCGTGCTTCTTGTGCTGTTCGATTTCGCGGCGAATCAGCTTGGTAATGCCGGGGCGCAAGGTGTGCGGAGAAACCAGCAGCTTGCGATAGTGGTTGACTACGCCGTAGCCGGTCATCACATTAAACAGATCCTGGACGTCATCGTTGATATCCTTATTGGCCGTGAAGAGCCCTAAGTCGGTATAGATCTTGGCCGAAGCAGCGTTGTAGTTACCGGAACCGATGTGCGTGTAGCGCTCAAGTTTGCCTTTTTCTCGGCGAACAACGAAGCAGAGCTTGGCATGAATTTTGAGGCCGGCAAAACCGTACACAACGTTCACGCCGTTGCGTTCCATTTCTTCAGCCCAGTTAATGTTCTGCTCTTCGTCGAACCGAGCCTTCAGCTCAACGACGGCGGTCACCTGTTTGCCGCGGCGACGAGCTTCAAGAAGAGCCTTAGCAACAGGAGAATCGCTGCCGCAGCGGTAAAGCGTCTGCTTAATAGCGACAACGTTCGGATCCAAAGCTGCCTGCTTCAAGAATTCCAACACGCAGTTAAACGAGTCATACGGGTGGTAGACAAGGATGTCGCGCTTGCGGATCTCGTCAAAGCAATTGCGGCCCTGTTCAAAAGCCTTCGGTGTCTTCGGATGATCGGACGGATACTTCAGAGACGGGCGGTCAATCTTCATCATGCGGCCGAATTCAGAGAAGGCCAGAGGAACACGACAGCGGTAGAACTGGTTCGGATGAAGATCTAAGTGTTCATACAGGAAGTCCTGCAGACGCTGCGGCATGCCCTTTTCAATCTCGACACGGACGATTGAACCGAAACGACGCTGTTCGACATAGTCACGAACGGCAGAGAGCAGATCGTCAGCTTCGTCTTCTTCGATCTCACCGTCCGTATTACGGGTAATACGGAAAAGACCCTGAGACTTAACCTTATATCCTGGGAAGAGCGTATTCAAACGGTTGCCGATCAGATCTTCAGTCAGAACAATCACACCTTCAGTGGTGGCGTAGGACAGATCCGGTGTAACGGTGTTGTCTTTATTGGAAACGAACAGGAAACGAGGAACGTTATTCGGGCACTTCAAACGAGCAAAACGATTCTTAACCGAAATACCGCTTTCAATTGCTTCGAGTTCCATCACGAAATTCAGGCTGGTGTTGGAGATCATCGGGAACGGACGGCCCTTGTCCACCGCCTGAGGCGTCAGAACCGGGAAAATATCTTCGTCGAAATAGCGGTTCATTTCCTTCTTCTGTGCTGCGTTCAGCGCAGAGTACTTAGAGAAACGAATGCCTTTATTCTCGAGCTCGGGTTTGAGCGTATCAATCCAGAGGTTTTCAGCTTCTTCGAGAATCTCGGTAACTTTACGACGGATTTCGGAAAGCTGACGAGCGGGCGGCATCTTATCCGGACCGGTCGGTTCGGCTCCGCTTCTGGCCTGTCTCTGAACGTTCATCACGCGAACCATGAAGAATTCGTCGAGATTGTTGTAGAAGATGGACAAGAAGAGAACACGGTTGAGCAGCGGGATCTCGGGATCCATTGCTGTTTCAAGAACCTTACGGTCGAACTCAATCCAACTGATGTCCCGGTTAATGTAAAGAGAAGGATCGTCTAAAGAAACTTCCTGCAGAGAAGGCTCTTTTGCAGCAGCAGGGGCAGCCGCTTTAGCAGCAGTACGGCGTACAGCCGGTCTGCGGATGGTCGGTGCCTTAACGGCGCGCGGTTTTGCCGGGGTTTTGGCAGCGGGCTTTGCTTCCGCCACAGCGGCCGCCTTGGTCGGTTCAGCAGCGGCAGGTTTTGCAGTTGATGTTGCGTTCGTTGTCTTGTTGTCGTCAGCCATGGAATCGTTCCTGATTATGTGATTTTCTGTGAAGAACTTTTTGTTTCCTCAAATATTTAATTTTGGTTTGGGGGTTAATTTTTGTCAATTCTCGTTTCTTGGGATACGGAATCTAAGTTCTCTTTTTCTGACACTTTTCCCACAAATAAAGTACCCCGAGTCCGAGAGCAACCCATCCGGCGCCCATCAGCGTATCCCATATTCGCCAAATCAGAATGGAATAATCTCCGCCATAAGCACGCATTAACCAATCCAGCGTGAAAAGAATGTAGGTTGTGATAAAGAAAGTCATGCAGGTGTAGTTCCCGCCGACAAATACCGGAATGCCTGCAGAGGACGCCACGATCAGGGCGCCCAATACAAACTTGTCATCGATATGAGGAAAGATAAAGATAACTAAAAAGTAAGCGAGTAATGTTCCGAGAATTCTTTGAACCACACGTTTATATCCGGCGACCACATTGGAATTTAGCAAGTACAGCGCCGTGATTCCGACCCAGCCGGGCTCGGAAAAGTCCAGCATGAAAGAAAAGCTCAATGCGCAGATCAGCGTGAGCGTTGCGATAACCGCATAGGCATAAGAGTTACGGTTGCCGCCTTCGACGAGTTTGAGCTGAGCCATTGGTCGGAGCGACAGTTTCTCGTATCTCCAAACGAAGTGATCGAGCACGATGGCAGCCATCGCCAGGCTAAAACCGACGAAGTAGCCGACAAAAGCCATCAGATCCGGCGTGAAATCAAAGATGGAGATGAGAAGGAAAACTAAAACGTACTTTCCCCAAAGCCACCAGAATTTCTCAGCGAAGGGCATCAGACTCTGGCCAAAACAGACCAATGCGATGACCAGCCATTTGCCGTACTCCATATTTTTGAGCACAACGCCGAGGAGTGCGGCACACATTACGCCGACAAAAATTATGGCAACACCGCCCAAGCGCGAAATTAAGTCGCTTTCAGTATCGTTTAAGAGAGCCATAAAAGCCCCCAGCGCGGCAAAACCGCCTAATTGGGGGCTATGGAAAAGGCCGGACAACAGGAGCGCCGTCGAAATCGTGATCACAAATCTTAAAGTTGCAGTCACACGCGATTTCGTTCCGATCTCTGCTCGGAGTCCGGCGCCAATCATAAGAAATCTCCGCAAAGAGGCTCACTCGAGAACCTCTTTGCTTAGTTAAGATTTAACCTCCGGTGACCGGCGGGAAAAATGCCACTTCGTCGCCGTCTTTCAGAGGCGTCGATTCTTTAGCCATTTCCTGGTTCACGGCAAAACGCAGACGAGGCATTTCTTCAAAAGCTGCCTTAAGTGCTGCGTCGTTTTCCGACAGGTAGTTAATCAGATCTTCAACGGTCTTCACATCTTCCGGAAGTTCAACCGTGTCTTCGCCTTTGAGGAGGCGTTCTTTTAAAGAAGCAAAATAAAGAACCTTTACTTTCATCTCTTATTTTTCCTTTGCGCAGCAGGGACACTCGTCATCGCGTCTGTATTTCATCTGACGCCATGTCATTGTGCGGGCATCCACCATTAACAGACGGCCCGTCAAGGGCTCGCCGAACTTTCCGATAATTTTAAGAGCCTCGGCCGCCTGCATACATCCAAGCATGCCCACTAGGGGTGCAAATACGCCCTTGCTGGACGCCTTCTCATCCTTGCCTTCGTGATTAGGGAACAGACATGCATAACAGGCCGAATCAGGATCCCTGAAGTCGAAGACGGTAATTTGACCGTCGAACGCGACCACGCCGGCCGTGACCAGCGGTTTTTTAAAACGTTGGCAGACGTCATTGAAAATATATCGAGAGTCGGTGTTGTCGGTACAATCCAAGGCCACATCGCATTCGGAAACAAGCTTCTCCAATTCTTCGAGGCTCGGCCTGTGATCTACCGGAACAATTTCAACCTCCGGGTTGATCGCTTGCAAAGCGACTTTTGCGCTTTCGGCTTTATTCAGACCTAAGCGCTCCATGTTGTGAATCACCTGACGCTGCAGATTCGTTAAATCTACGGTATCGGAATCCACAATCGTGATTTTCTTTACGCCGGAAGAAGCCAGGTACAGAGAAGCCGGCGAACCCAAGCCGCCGGCGCCGATGATTAGCACTCGGCCTTGAGCAATTCTCTTTTGGCCCTCGATTCCGACCTCTTTCAAGAATTCGTGACGGGAGTATCGGTTTTCTTGCACGTTGCTCATCCTTTCAAAACAAAATTCGTTCTCAAGATTCTACGTATCCGAGAACAAAGATAGTAATGCCAACTGCTCAAATTTATTCGTCGGCAGTAAATCAAAGGGTTGCAGGATCTATAACCATAACGTGGGAGGCGAACATGAAAATTCGAACACTCGGCGTCATTTGTGGCATTTTGTCCGGTTTCTTTTGGGGCACGATGGATATTGCAGCTCAGTACTTATTGCACACCGTCCGCATGGCGCCGGCGCAATTCATTTCTTTGACGATGGTCGTCACGACCGTCGCACTTTTCGGTACATCTCTTGCTACCAAACCGAAAGAGACCTTCCTTGCCGCTGCTGACAAAGGAAATATGTTTCAGTTCTTCTTGTTCGGTGTTTTGGTTCTCCTCACACAGGTTAGCTTCTACGTTTGCGTAAAGTACTCCAACGCAGAAACAGCTGCGGTCATCGCCGCTACCCGGCCTTTCTGCATCATGGGGATTCTGCTCTTTGCTGCCGTGATGCCTACCGTTTCGCAGATCTTTTGCTGCGCTTTGGCACTCATCGGCGTATGTCTGATGATGACCAAAGGAGACTTCTCAACGCTTTCCTTCGGCTGGCTGACGCTTTTGGTCGGCTTCGGTGCCCCGCTCTTTAGCGCCGCCTACACCATTCAAAGCCGTTCTATTGTTCGAAAGGTCGGGCCGATCGTATCCATGACCTGGGCCATGCTCTTTACGACCATTCTTTGCAACCTCTACTATCCGTTTTGGAAAGTCAACCTTGAATGGAATTTCCTAACGATCCTAAGTGTCCTGTGGGTCGCCATCATGGGACATATCGTGGCTTACACTCTTTACATTGTCAGCGCCTCTAAGATTCTTCCGACCATCACCGGCGTGCTTGAAACCATTGAACCGCTGACTGCCATCGTACTTTCGTTCTTTTTCTTCTCGCAGAAGATGAATGCTTTCATGCTCGCTGGTGC
>URYO01000073.1 GCA_900552195.1 uncultured Sutterella sp.
GCTTTAATTTCCAAGCGTGTGAGCTTTTGATTTTCTTCATCCTCACTGGTTTGTCGTAAAGGCACGGGAACATTATCGTTGTTTTTAGTTTACGCACTAAATTTGATAGACAAATCGTTGGAGGGTAAGAGATCAATAGATGAACGTGATCTTCCTCCCCGGAACATTCCAAAAGCCTGACTCGATCACGCCGGCACACTTCCGAAAAAAGTTCTTTGAGCCTTTCCAGGATCGTTGATGAAATAACCTTTCGTCTGTAAGCTACTGCGAAGATCAAGTGAGCTTTGAGATTGAAAACACAATGAGAACCGGAAGATAACTGCATATGATTCAAAAAGTCGAGCGGCACGTTATTCGTAAAAACAATGCTAACTGGCAAGCCTGCCATAAGCTTTGTTCATTGTCGCGCAAGCTCGGCAACTGCGCAGTCTATCTACTTAGACATCGAGTCTTTGAAAAGGCGTCTGTATTGACACGCAAAGAACTTGATACGGAACTCAGGCATCGATACGGCAGTGACTATCGAGCTATGCCGTCGGCTGCCTCCGCGCAAAGACAAGGACAAGTCATAGCCAAACAGTTCAAAGGCTTTGCCAAGGCGGCTGTTGAATACTCGAAGCATCCTGAGAAGTTTCAAGGAAAGCCTCGCTTACCGGGTTATAAGAGAAAATATCGGACATTCTATGTCGGCCGCAACGGCTATCAAATCCGCGATTACCGACTGACGATCACGGGAGGAAAAGATATTGGTTTTTCTCCTATACGTGTAGTTTGCTGCGAACATCAGGAGTTCAACGCCAAAGCGGAGGAAGCAGTTACGGGTGACCTGAGAATTATTCCGATGGGAAATACATTCGTTGTAGAGCTGGCTTATCATGTCGATAAGGAGGAGTGTAACAATCCAAAAAGCATTTCTTTGAATCCGAATGAAGCTTTGTGCTGTGATTTAGGCATTGATAATTTTGCAACTTTCGTTTCGACCAAACCCGGAGTAAGACCGTTTTTGGTCAAGGGCAAAATACTTAAGAGCATCAATCAGCGGTACAACAAACAAGTCGCCGAACTGAAAAGCAAAAAACACTATGAGCACATCCAAATAAAAGGAGTCAAGCGCTATTGGCAGCTCCAAGACTTGATGCACAAGGCCAGTCGCCTGGCTGTCAACTTCTGTCTTGCGCATGATTTGGGTCGTATAGTCATCGGAACAAACAGGAACTGGAAACAGAGAGTCAACCTTGGCAAACGCAACAATCAGAATTTCGTAATGCTGCCGCATGCTAAGTTTATTGAGATGGTTCGGTACAAGGCTGAAGAATATGGCATCCAAGTGACAGTGCGAGAGGAGAGTTACACCTCTAGGGCCAGTGCAATGGACTTCGATGAAATTCCTGACTTCGATCCAAAGGAAAGAAAACCAGCGATTTCCTTCTCTGGGAAGAGGATCAAACGCGGCCTCTATCAGTCATCAAAAAGACATTTGCTCAATGCCGATATCAACGGCGCAGCAAATATCGGCCGAAAAGAACTCGGGGATGAGTGGCTCAAAAAGCTGCTCGAACTCGATGGGGGCGTCTTTGTGGACACGCCCGCAGTTGTCCGAAACCTGCATGAATGTGTAGGTGTTCGTCAGTTGCTAAAAATGGGAGCTCGCTCCCATGAAACCGCGCACGTAAGTGCGCGGTAGTTCATATGGGATATTTTAGCTAACTTTAAACGGCCTCCTGACGCAAAGTTATCTACGAATTATTGCCGTTTTGCGTAGCTTCGAGGTCACGCAAAAAGAAAAAGACCGCCGAAGCGATCCTTTTCCCAAAGCGAATCGTTTGCTTAGATCTGTCCGAAAATCAGAGATCCGTTTGTTCCGCCGAAGCCAAAGGAATTCTTCATGGCATAGCGCATCGGCATCTCACGAGCAACATTGGCGCAGTAATCCAGATCGCATTCCGGATCCTGATTGAAAATATTGATCGTGGGAGGAGAAACTTGATTCTTCAGTGCCAGAACTGTAAAAACGGATTCGATCCCGCCGGCGCCCCCCAAGAGGTGACCGGTCATAGACTTGGTGGAGTTGACCACGAGCTTCTTCGCATCGTCACCGAAAGCCAGTTTGATGGCATTGGTTTCATTAACGTCACCGACAGATGTGCTGGTTCCGTGGGCATTCAGATACTGGATATCCGACGGGTTCAGGCCGGCCTGGCGCATCGCGTTCTTCATGCAGCGCATGGGGCCCTCGGCACTCGGTGTTGTAATGTGATGCGCATCGGCAGAAAGACCGTAGCCGACGATTTCGGCATAAATCTTGGCACCGCGCTTTTTGGCGTGTTCGTAGTCTTCAAGAACCAGAACACCGGATCCTTCGCCCAGCACAAAACCGTCGCGGTCTTTATCGAACGGACGGGATGCCGTTGTCGGATCATCGTTTCTGCGGGAAAGAGCATGCATATTGTCAAAGCCGCCGATACCCAACGGGCAGACCGTGCTTTCCGCACCGCCGGCAACCATGACGTCCGCATCTCCGCGGCGAATCATCCACGCAGCTTCACCGATGCTGTGCAAGCCGGTTGTGCAGGCTGTGGAATAAGCCACGGACGGTCCCTGAAGATTGCGCATAATGGAGAGCTGCCCTGAAACCATGTTGGCAATCGCGCCGGGAATCAGGAACGGAGAGATGCGTCGTTCGCCTCTTTCCATATACGACTGATAGTTCTGGCAGATAATCGGCAAGCCGCCGATTCCGCTGCCGATGGCACAGCCCGCTCTCTCAGCTTCCTCGCCTTCAAAAGTCAGGCCGCTGTCATCCAGTGCCTGGACAGCTGCAGCAATACCTAATTGAATAAAACGGTCGAAACGCCGAGCTTCTTTTGCCGGGAGATATTTTTCGACTTCAAAATTTTTAACTTCACCGGCAATACGGCTGCCGAAAGAGGATGCATCAAATTGCGTAATAACGCCGATGCCGGACTTGCCGGCAAGGGCGTTATTCCAACTTTCTTCGACCGTGTTGCCGATTGGGCTAACCATGCCCAATCCGGTAACAACCACACGACGCATTCAGGAGCTCCGTTCGGCCTTTAATTAAGCCTTCTTGTGAGCTTCGATGAAATCGATAGCGTCCTGAACGGTCTGGATCTTTTCCTGCTGGTCGTCAGGAATTTCGATGCCGAACGTGTCTTCAAGAGCCATGACCAATTCAACGGTGTCAAGAGAGTCTGCACCGAGGTCGGAGATGAAAGCGCTTTCATTCTTGATATCGGCTTCATTGATGCTGAGCTGTTCAGCGACGACCTTCTTAACCTGTTGTTCAATATTGTCCATTTAAAAACCTCTTTTCTAGAGTGAAAAAAATTATTCATAGCCCCATCTCGGGCCTAATTTTGGCATTTTATCAGAGCCGCAGTAACGTGAACGGCCGAAAATAGCCGTTGTTACATCCTCATGCCGCCGTTAACTTCAATGACCTGACCGGTGATATAGGCAGCTGCGCTGGAAGCCAGGAACACCACGGCTTCGGCAACATCATCTGCAGAACCTAAGCGTCCGAGCGGAATCTGTGCAAGAAGAGCTTGCTTCTGCGCATCGTTCAGCGCGTCGGTCATATCGGTTGCGATAAATCCGGGCGCAACGCAGTTGACGGTAACACCGCGGGAACCGATTTCTCTGGCGATGGATTTGCTCATAGCGATCGTACCGGCCTTGGCGGCAGCGTAGTTCGCCTGGCCGGCATTGCCCATCATGCCAACGATGGAGGCTATGTTAATGATGCGACCGTGACGGGCTTTCATCATGCCTTTGAGGCAGGCGCGGGAAAGACGGAATCCGCCTGTGAGATTCGTTTCGATCACTTCATCCCACTGAGAATCTTTCATACGCATGGAAAGCGTATCGCGAGTGATGCCGGCGTTGTTCACTAACACGGTAACGGAACCGAAGTCGGCTTCGAGCGCTTTCATGAAAGCGTCGGTACCTTCGCGGGCAGCAATATTTAAAACGCGGCCTTCGCCTTTGCCGCCGAGTTCCTGGATACGAGCGGAAATCTTTGCAGCGCCGGAGTCACTTGTTGCCGTGCCGATCACTGTGGCACCGGCTTTAACGCAGACGTCCAGAATGGCTGCTCCGATACCGCGACTGGCGCCGGTGACTAATACGATTTCGCCGGCGAGTGCGTCAGCTGTAAAAACGGACTGAGTCATGAATCATTTCTCCTGGTTTGCCGCAGCAGCTTCTTCTAAGGCTGCACGGCTGTTTAATGCTTTAGCAGTAATTCCTTTGGTGATGCGCTTGACCATTCCGGACAAAGCTGCTCCGGGACCGACTTCATAAATTTCCATGACGCCGGCCTCTTCCATCTTATGAACTGTATCGGCCCACAGAACCGGAGAGGCAACCTGAGCCGCCAGAACGTCGCGAATGGCGTCGGGTTCTTCGTGGATTTGGACGTCAACGTTATGTAAGACCGGCAGGAAAGGTTTCTGAAGGTCAACGGTTTTCAGCTTTTCTTCCATGGCAAGCGCAGCCGGTTTCATCAAAGAAGAATGGAACGGACCGGAAACATTCAGTTTGATAGCGCGCTTAGCACCGGCAGCCAAACTCTTTTCCATGGCTTCCTGAACAGCTGCAACGGTACCGGCAATCACGACCTGCCCCGGAGTATTGAAGTTAACGGCTTCGACAACGCCATTTGTAGCGCATTCAAGGCAGACGGTCTTCACTTGGTCGTCGGATAAACCGAGGATCGCAGCCATCGTACCTTCACCGACGGGAACCGCGGCCTGCATTTGTTCTGCGCGATAGCGAACCAGCTGCAGAGCATCCGTAAAGTCGAGCGCACCGGCAGCAACCAAAGCAGAGTATTCACCGAGGCTGTGGCCGGCGAGCAGATCCGGCTTGCGACCGCCTTCCTGGAGATAAAAACGATACATAGCAATCGAAGCGCAAACCAAGGCTGGCTGAGTATTGACCGTCAGGCTAAGCTCTTCAGCCGGACCTTCAGCAATCAACTTGGACAAAGCAAAACCTAAAGCCTCATCGGCTTCCTTGAGTGTTTCGCGAACAATCGGCTCGTCGGCTAAGGTTGAGAGCATTCCGACAGCCTGGCTTCCCTGACCGGGAAATACAAAGGCGATTTTTTTATCTTGCATTTTTCTTTTATTGACAATTAGAACTTGAGCAATACGGAGGCCCAGGTAAAACCTCCTCCGACTCCCTGCAGCAGAACGAGATCCCCGCGTTTCAGTCTTCCGGATCTGTGTGCTTTATCCAAAGCAAGCGGAACGCTGGCAGCAGATGTGTTTCCGTGCTGATTGACGGAAATCATCAGGTGTTCCTCATCAATACCGAGTTTTTCGCGAACCATATTCATGATGCGCAAGTTGGCCTGATGAGGAATATAAAGATCCACGTCGTTCGTAGCCAAGTTGGCTTTGGTCAGTACATTGCGAGCGCTTTCCGTCATTTTTTCTACCGCAGCCTTAAAGACCAAGCGGCCGTCCATGCGGATGAACGGATCACCGACGACTTTACCGCCGTCGATATGACTGTCTGCGGCCAGTACATGCACTCCGCGCGTGCCGTCTGCCTTCAGTTCAGAAGCCAAAATACCGGGCTCATCGGATTTTTCCAGAACCACAGCTCCGGCGCCGTCGCCGAACAAAACACAAGTTGTTCTGTCTTTCCAATCCAAAACACGAGACAGAGTCTCTGCACCGATCACCAAGACGCGCTTGGCAGAACCAGCACGAATCATTGAGTCAGCAATCGAAAGTGCATAGGCAAAACCGGAACAAACGGCCTGAATATCAAAGGCACCGGCGCCCGACGCACCGAGAATCGCCTGAACTTGGCAAGCCGTGCTCGGGAAAACGGAATCCGGAGTGGTCGTCGCGACAATAATCAGATCAATTTCGTCAGGAGAAAAACCACCTGCTTCCAAGGCCTGTTTTGCAGCCTCGGAGGCCAAATAAGTGGTGGACTCTTCACCGGAAGCAAGATAGCGCTGTTCGATGCCCGTGCGGGTACGGATCCATTCGTCGCTCGTCTCGACACCGATTTTGGCTAAATCCTGAGCCAACTCTTCATTGCTTACCGCTCTCTTCGGAAGAAAACTTCCGGTGGAGGCGATACGAGAAAAACAATTTTCCGACACTGGGAGATCCTCTAAAGAACTATGAGCGACAGGTTACTTTAATTAGGACTTGCGAATACAAGAAGAAAGCCCGTATTACACACAAATACAAATTTTCCGCAGAAAAACAAAAAGCTCTCCGAAGAGAGCTCTGCAGAATGTCTTTAGACTCGATCGCCGCACCGTCCGTCGTGGGTCTCAGATTACTGCAACCATCGAAGTGCGTGCAGTCTTCAATATTACCACGGTCGGTTTGGTTGCCGGTGCTATGGTGAAGACAGGTAAGGTGAAACGTTCTGATAAGGCACGCTTGATTCGTGATG
>URYO01000074.1 GCA_900552195.1 uncultured Sutterella sp.
AATTACCATCTTCATCTTTCAGGCGCTCGGTTAGCTTCCAAGGTGCAGCTTCGTCAGTTGTCAGTTTTAAAGCACCGGACGACAGCGGTCGTTGCGATCCGCATGCTGCTGTACCTTATTTTTACCTTGACTTGCTGGAGCTATGTCGGGGGCTGGGTCATGGCGCTCTGGCTGGCTTTTAATGTGATGCATACGCTGGCTAGCATGAAATCTGCGGATGACTTCTTCAACGAGCCGTCCATGGACAAGCGTTTTCATTACTGGAAGAACCGCACGCTCCAGATGATTTTGGTGTCGGGTCTCTCTATCGGTTTTGCAGGCTTTTATTTCATGGTTCCGGACAACGTCATTGTCGAGATGATTCTCTTGGCCATGATTGTGGGCGTGACATTCGGCAGTGTTCCGCTTTACGCCATCTGGCTTCCCGCCCTTTGGATATTCGTTCCGGCAACGCTGCTTCCGACGATTCTGAAGCTCGTCCTGATATACCAGCCGTCCTTGTTTATCGCTTTATTCTGGACGCTTATTCTTTTCCTCATTATTTTCTACTTCGGCGTCCGTCTGAATAAGATTTATCTCCAAGGCATCTATCGTTCGTTTGAACGAGAGTTCTTGATGGAGCAGCTGATTTTCCAGCGGCAGAAGGCCGACTATATCCGCGAAGCGTCCGAAATGGCGATCTCTGCAAGAACACGATTCTTTGCGGCTGCTAACCATGACCTCCGTCAGCCGCTCCAGGCTATGGGCATTTTTATCTCTATTCTTCAGGGGCAGGCCGATCAACAGGCTAAACCTTTAATTGATAATTTGTCGAAGGCCTGCAATACGGTGGCGACGCTGGTGGATCAGATTCTGATTATTTCGAAGCTGGATTCCAAGACGATGAAGATTCGGCCTACCGAAGTCTCCATTCGTTCAATGTTCTGTGAATTGGCGAATGAATTTACGCCGATGGCCGAACACAAGGGGTTGACTTTTGAAGTGAGGGCCGAGCCTCTGATGATCGTCACCGACGGACTGCTTTTTGAACGGGTGCTTCGTAACCTTATCGGAAACGCCGTACGTTATACCGAGCACGGCGGTATCCTGCTGAGGGCAAAGAAAACAAAGAAGAACACGCTTGTTGTTACTGTCTCCGACTCGGGCTGCGGGATTACGAAAGAAGATCAAGCTAAACTTTTTCAGGCTTATTACCGCGGCGGCGCCGGCCACAAATCCCGAGAGGGTTTCGGCTTAGGTCTTTCGATTGTCGATAAGATCTGCAAACTTCTGAATATCGAACTCAAACTGATTTCTAAAGTAGGAAAAGGTTCTATCTTCCGCTTGGAAATGGCAATCGAAACGTCTGTAGATACGACGGAAGTACAGCCGCCCGTACAGCCGAATCGGATTTTTTCTCTGGAGGATGTCAACGTCCTGTTAATTGAGGACGATCCTTTGATTCGTGAGAGCCTGGCAACGTTATTAGAAGGCTGGGGTGCCAAAGTGAGAAGGGCGGAATACTTTGATGCTGAACTCGCTGCTCAGTTGATTGAGGAGGCGCCGGTAGACATTATTTTCTCTGACTTTAACTTAGGTCCCAGCCGTTTGACCGGTCTCCAATCGATCTTCCGCATCCGCAGTGTTCTGGGACGCAAGATTCCGGCGATTATCAGCACGGCCACTTCTCGTGATGCCATCATGGCTCAGTACGAAGAAGAGACCGAGGGTTTGGACTTTGCGGATTCAGCGGTTAACCTGATGGAACTCCCGCTTATCGTACAGAAGCCGGTCACGCCGACAGAGATTAATCGGATTATTCATCGAGAAATCGAGAAGAAGTAATTTCTTTCTGAGATTTAAAGTTCCCGCGTTTATTGCGCTATATTGGAAGAGTCTTCTACAAGAAGAATAAAAAAACTGAACCCAACCATTCCGCAAGAATGAGCCGGCGTCGGTATTAGAACATGCGGGCCTCCGTCACAAGCAGAGTGTTCGCCTCCAATCAATTTCCCGTGGACTTTGAAAGGATATTTCCTAATGAAATCTCAAGAAGGGTCTAAACCCGCAGAACGTCTGAACGGGTCAGAGATACTTGTACGCGCGCTTGCCGAAGAAGGCGTTGAATACGTTTTTGGTTATCCCGGCGGCAGCGTGCTGAATATTTTTGACGCGATCTATAAGCAGGATAAATTCAAACACATTCTTGTTCGACACGAACAAGGTGCAGCTCATGCTGCAGATGCCTACTCCAGAGCATCTAATAAAGTCGGCGTAGCCTTGGTCACCAGCGGACCCGGCGCTACTAACGCTGTTACCGGCATCGCGACCGCCTATGCCGACAGCATTCCGATGGTTATTTTTACCGGTCAGGTTAATACCCTCGCGATCGGTCAGGATGCTTTCCAAGAAGTGGATATCGTCGGTATCTCTCGTCCTTGTGTCAAACACAATTTCTTGGTGAAAGATGTAAAAGACTTAGCCAAGACGATTAAGAAAGCTTTTTATATTGCTAAAACCGGCCGCCCCGGTCCTGTCTTGATCGACATTCCGAAGGATGTTTCCGCAGCGATCTGCGAATATCAATATCCGGAAAACATGGAACTTCGTTCTTACAAACCTTTGACGAAGGGCCATTTGGGCCAGATCAAAAAGGCACTGCAATTAATTCTCTCGGCTGAACGTCCTTTGATCCATATCGGCGGAGGCATCGTTTCTGCCAATGCGAGCGAACTGCTCCAGCGTTTAGCTTTTGAACTCGGCATTCCCGTCAATTCAACATTGATGGGGTTGGGTGCCATGCCATCCGACGATAAAAAGTTCCTCGGCATGGTGGGCATGCACGGAACCTACGAAGCTAACATGGCGATGCAGAACTGCGACGTTCTGATCGCAATCGGTTCCAGATTCGACGACCGCGTTGTCGGCTTGCCGTCCAACTTTGCACAGCCCGGCCGCAAGATTATTCATATTGATATCGATCCGTCCACGATTTCCAAACGCGTGAAAGTCGATATCCCGATTGTCGGCGACGTGAAAGAAGTCATCGCCGACATGCTCAATCTGCTCGAAACCACCGACAAGCGCCCCGATCCTGAAAAGCTTGCCGCGTGGCAAAACAGAATCAACGGCTGGCGTGAAAAAGACTGCCTTCACTACGAAAACAGCGATACGGTGATTAAGCCTCAGTATGTTCTTCAGAAGCTGCAGGAAGTCGGCGGTGACGATATGATCGTGGCGACCGACGTCGGTCAGCATCAGATGTGGTGTGCCCAATTCCTTAAGTTCCGTAAGCCCCGCCATTGGCTGACTTCCGGCGGCTTGGGCACGATGGGTGTGGGCCTGCCTTATGCGATCGGTGCCTGCGTTGCTCATCCCGATAAACCGGTGGTCTGCGTCACAGGCGACGGTTCCATTCAGATGAATATTCAGGAATTGGCCACTGCTAAGCAGCTCGGCGTAGCGCCCAAGATCATCCTGCTCAACAATAACTATCTCGGTATGGTTCGTCAGTGGCAGGAACTTGAATATGACCGCCGTTACTCCCATTCTCACATGGAAGTGACACCGGATTTTAAGGCCCTGGCAGAAGCCTACGGCCACGTCGGTATTGTGGTCGATCGTCCTGAAGACGTCGAACAAGCCCTGAAGGATGCTTTCGGCAAATACAAAGACAAACTCGTCTTCCTTGATTTCCATGTGGATCCGACCGAAAACGTTTGGCCGATGGTGAAAGCCGGACGCGGACTGACGGAAATGATCTTAGGCTCGGAGAAAATCTGATGAATCGACACGTTCTATCTATTCTTTTGGAAAACGAGCCGGGAGCACTTTCCCGCGTGGTCGGATTGTTCTCCGCTCGAGGCTACAACATTGAATCTTTGACCGTTGCACCGACCGAAGATCCGACGGTTTCCCGTATGACCATTGTCAGCCCGGGAAGCACGGAAATCATCGAACAAATTACCAAGCACCTCAACCGCTTAATCGAAGTTATTAAAGTCGTTGATTTGACGGAAGGCGAGTACGCAGAACGCGAACTCATGCTTGTCAAGGTTCGTGCTGTCGGCAAGGATCGCGAGGAAATGAAACGTTTGAACGACATTTTCCGCGGACGCATTATTGATGTGACGGATAAAACCTACACCATTGAATTAACCGGTAATTCCGACAAACTGGATGCCTTTCTCAAAGCAGTTGATAAGGAATGCATCCTTGAAATGGTTCGCACCGGTTCCTGCGGCATCGGCCGCGGAGATCGAATGCTCCACCTCTAATTTATTGTTCCAACCTTCATAACTTGAGGAAAATTAAAATGAAAGTTTATTACGACAAAGACTGCGACCTTTCTTTAATCAAAGGAAAGAAAGTCGCTATCATCGGTTACGGCTCCCAGGGCCACGCTCACGCACAGAATCTTCATGATTCCGGCGTTGACGTCGTTGTCGGTGTCCGCAAAGACGGCGCTTCCTGGAAGAAAGTCGAAGCTGCCGGTCTGAAGGTAGCCACAATCGAAGATGCGACAAAAGACGCAGATGTTGTGATGATCCTTCTTCCTGACGAAAAGATCGCCGAGGTCTACAAAAAACAAATCGAACCGAACCTGAAAGAAGGCGCTGCTTTGGCTTTTGCCCACGGCTTCAACATTCACTACGGTCAGGTCACTCCGAGAGCCGACCTTGACGTTTGGATGGTTGCCCCGAAGGCTCCCGGCCATACCGTTCGTCGCACCTATACCGAAGGTTCGGGTGTTCCTCAGCTGATCGCTGTTTACCAGGACAAATCCGGTAAAGCCCGTGAAGTCGCCATGTCTTACGCTGCTGCCAACGGCGCAGGCAAGGCCGGCATCATTGAAACCACCTTCAAAGAAGAAACCGAAACCGACTTGTTCGGCGAACAGTGCGTTCTGTGCGGCGGTATTGCCGAACTGATCAAGATGGGCTTCGAAACCCTGGTTGAAGCCGGCTACGCTCCTGAAATGGCTTACTTCGAATGCTGCCATGAAATGAAGCTGATCGTTGACCTGATCTACGAAGGCGGCTTGGCAGATATGAACTACTCCATCTCCAACAACGCTGAGTTCGGCGGCTACGTTACCGGTCCAAAGGTTGTTTCCGACCAGGCTCGCGCTGCGATGAGAAAAGCTCTGAGCGACATTCAGGACGGTTCTTACGCTAAGAACTTCCTCCTTGAAAACCAAGTCGGCGCTCCGATGCTTCGCTCCATCCGTGCTCAGACGGCCGCTCATCCGATTGAAGTCGTCGGTGCTCGCCTGCGCTCCATGATGCCGTTCATCTCTGCTCACCGTCATATCGACCGCAGCAAGAACTAATCATTTGAACTGCTAAAGAAACAAGAAGGGGCGCCGATGGGCGCCCCTTCGATTATCAGAAAAAGAAAAATTATTCGAGGTTCTGAATTTGCTCGCGCATCGATTCAATCACGAGCTTCAGATTGACGGACGTGTCCGTCATCGAAATTGAAACGGCTTTGCTGCCGAGCGTATTGGCTTCACGGTTGAGTTCCTGCATCAGGAAGTCGAGTTTCCGGCCGACGGGGCCGCCGCGATCCAGTGTTCTTCTCACTTCTTTGACGTGGGTGCACAGTCTTTCCATCTCTTCGTTGACATCAAGCTTGATGCCGTAAAGCGTGATTTCCTGACGGATGCGTTCATTGACTTCTTCTTTGGTGATCTGAGCGCCGTCTGCCAGCGTGGTGCCTAATGCTTCTTCAAGTCTTTCTGTGAGTTTGTCCTTTTGCGCCTGAAGAATTTCAGGAATCTTAGGACGAAGCGTATTGACGAGGTCTTCAATCTGTGTGCAGTATTTGAGCAGAACCTGAGCTAAAGCAGCGCCTTCACGCTGTCGGCTTTCGTTAAATGCAGCGAGGCACTGTTCAAAGCCTGTCAGCACTTGCTTTGCGAAGACTTCGGGATCGGGGACCGGAGCGGCGACGATGCCGGGATAATTCAGAATGTCGGCGACGCGCAGGGCTGTGGCGGAAGGGTCTGTCTTTAAGACCTGCGTCTGAAGAGCCATAAGCTTGTTGAGGGCTTCTTCATTTAAGGCCGTATCCGCCGATAAGCCGGAATCCACTAAATTCAAGCGGCATTCCATCTTGCCGCGGGCGATTTTGCCGGAGATGATCTCTCTGAATTTCGGTTCGAGGAAACGAATTTCTTCGGAAGCGCGGAAACTTAAGTCTAAAAAACGAGAGTTAACGCTTCTCATGTCGATGCTCAGCAAGCCCATGTCGGTCTGGACTTTGGCATTCGCGTAACCCGTCATACTCGAAATATTACTCATTCAAAACTCCTTCTCTGTCGCGCTTGATTGAACTGGATTGCATCGACCATCTGATTGTTGCGGAAAATGCAGAGCGACTGAAAGAAAGCGAATTGTAGTTATGAAAGGGCT
>URYO01000075.1 GCA_900552195.1 uncultured Sutterella sp.
GAAAAAACATAATTTGAGCGTCGGATATTACCTCACCACATTGAGCGAAGTCTTAAATGAGGTTGGCACATTGAGCAACTTTCCATTGCAGAGTTTTTCAAAGCATCTCGCAAAACCATATTGAACGGAAAGCACAAAGAACCGAAGCCTCGTGAGAGGCTCGGTTCTTATCTCAAATCATGCCCTAAATCTTCTTGGTAATTCCGATGAGCCAATAGCGCTCGAATACGCCGGTAAGGAGAACTAAAGCCCCTGCAGCGCACATTCCGTAAACACCGAAGAAAGCTAAAACGGCAGCAAGCAGACCGCCGATTAAGTAAACCCAGACGCGCAGCAGCGTGTTCTCGCCGGAATAAACTTTCCTAGCTCTTTCTGCGGTTTCCATCCAAAGGAGGCTAAAGGCGACCGTCCTTGCGACTTCAAGAATGATGAAAGGCAGAAGCAGGTAAGCGCATGCATCCCAAAAGCCTAAGCAGGCAGCCATAATCGCATAGAGTCCGCAGCCCATTAGAAGGGCATCCGATACCATGAAAGAAGTCAGCCAGCGGGCTTTCTTTACGCCCGGCTGAGAGGTGCAGCTAAAAGCTACGCCTTTGTAGCAAATGACTACGACGGCGCCGATAAACGCCAACACGGTAAAGAGCCGCATCAAGATATCGAGCCAAGCGATGTAGGGCGCTAAAAAGTCATTCGTTGCGACGGAGTAAACGGACAGCCAGTAAATGCCAACTGCACATCCTAAGCAGGTCGCATAGCAAGCCAGGCCCCAAACACCCACGGAAAGCGGAGAAGTGAAATGCAGCACGCGCATCGCGTGGATGAATCGAGGCGGATCTCCTAAATCAAAGACCAAGAGCACAAGGTCAACAATGACGATTAAGAGAGCAAGCGTCAAAGCAAAGGGCAGAAGAGCGGCAAAGAGCGGGGGACCGGCAAACCAAGCAATACCGGTTAAGACCATAAAGCCCGCGGTTAAGTTATTGAAAAACGCATCCCAGACAATAATATTTGCCCAGTCGGGACGATGCGTGATGTCATGCCCTTGATACAGAGAAGGATGGCCTTCAGCCCAAGGTTTAGGATTTTTCATGTTGGTCATGTTCATCTTTTTCTCCTTAGACTAAACAAGCCGCAACAGCCGCCGCACAAAGGATGAGCGTTGCTGCGCCTCGCAGGTAATCGCCTGCCATGTATTTCGTCGGCGTAACCGGATCCGAGGGCAGACCGTAAACTTCCGGCTTATCCATCAAAAGATAGAAGGAATTCAAGCTGTCGTAGTTTTCAAACGGATCCACACCGTAGAGCTGAGCTTCTGGATGGCCGTGTGTGATCAGATAATTGACACGGTCACGAGCTTCGCGAACCATCAGTTCACGCGGGCCGAACTGAATTGCCCCGGTTGTACAAGCCTCCTGGCAGGCCGGACGAAGTTCGTCTTTTAAGCGGTCGTAGCATTCGGCGCACTTCATGGAGTGTCCGGTCTTCGGACTGATTTCCGGTACTCCGAAGGGGCAGGCTGCAACGCACATGCCGCAGCCCATACAAATATCGGTCTGATAGTAAACCCCACCGAATTCATTCCGAACAATCGCACCGGTTGGACAAGCCTCATGGCACGGGGAAGTGCGGCAGTGTTTGCACTGATCACTCATGAACAGCCATTTACCGGCTTTCGGTTCTTTAAGCAGCGAATCAATGGTTGCGGGAGCCGGACGATCGACAGCATTCTTTTCGGGAAAGCGCTCAATGAATTTCACATGACGCCAATTATTGGCAGAAAGATCGCCGGTGTTGTCGTAGCTGTCACCGGACCAATGATACGGATCGGATTCTAATTGGTTCCACTGTTTACAAGCGACCTCACAGGATTTGCATCCGGTACAAATAGAGGTATCGGTGAAGAAGGCTAATTCCTGACACTTCGGAAGCGGATCATCACGGTCAAACAGGCTGTAAACCGGATCGATCTTGTGATTCTTTTCAGGTTGGTTGGGTGCGTATTTCTTCTTTACGACATCAAAAATGTTTTTGGAATTGATGGATGTCATGATTAATTCCTCCCCTCCGGTTGTGCTGCCCAAGGCGTATCAGGAATTGGTTCGGACATTCCGGCCGGATATTCCACCGGGTACTCATTGAATTTTTCAACCTTGTTCATATCCGGTTTATCAATCTTCACAACAAAGCTCTTGGAGCTCGGGATTAAACCGTCTCCGGCCATGTCTGCCGGACTTAAGTCGTTGGTAATCGGGTCGCAGACAATGCCCTTGTAGCCGGAACAGACAAAGCGTCCGGCGATGCTTGCCTGTCGGCCTTCAATGACGCCGATTCTCAAGCGCGGTGTCACAAGCGCTCTAACCTGAATCTCGTTTCTCGGGCTTCTGACGGATACGTAGCCGCCGGTGGTTACGCCGATGCTTTCAGCCAATTCCGGCGAAATCTCAATGAAGGACCGCGGCTGCAGACCCACAAGCCAAGGAATGGTTCTTGTCATGGAGCCGGACATCCAGTGTTCGACCATATGGTAAGTCGTCATCACGGTCGGGAAGTTCGGATCTCCGGGTTCCGTGACTTTATTCATCGGATCGTCAATGATCGCGACATCCGGAACTCGGCTCGTACTCCAAAGCGTATTGGTGTACGGAGATTCAACGGATTCATAGAAGACAGGGAAGGGACCCTCTTTAATGCCGTAGGGCACGAAGAGCCAGGCTTTACCGTCGGAGTGCGCGCCGAATGCGGCGGTTCCGTCTAAAGCGGCTCCGCCTTTAGCATCAGGTGCAGGGCGATAGCTCGGCGGCTTGGTAGCGTCAAACTGCGGCTTGTCGTAACCGACCCATTTCTGCTCGATTTCATCCCACCAGACGAGCTTCTTTCTCTCCGACCAAGGTTTGCCGTCAGGAGCGGCAGAGCAGCGGTTATAGAGAATGCGGGAGTTGGTCGGCCATGCGAAACGATAGGTCAGGTCAAGTTCATGGTCGACTGTTCCGCCGTCGCGCCTCTTGGTTAAGTTCTCTCCAGCTTCATTGATAAAGCCGGCAAGCAGGCGGCAGCCGCAGGCTGTGGTTCCGTCGCTCTTTAATTCACCGGAGCCTTGGATCGGCTTGCCGGTAACCATATCAAATCCGTTCATTTCATAGGCAACGGCATCGAGATCGCAGTCGCCCTCAATCGGAGGCAGGCCCATCTCGTTTTGTTTGCCCTGAGGCATGTCATAAGACCATGTCAGGCTGCGAAGACCTTCATCCCTCGGAAGACCCGAGGTTTCAGCCATGGCTTTGAGTCTCTTGCCTAATTGGTACGTCCACCAGGCGTCGGATCTGCACTCACCCGGCGCTTCCTTGATACGGTCATGCCACTGCATCAGACGTTCCGTATTGCTGACGGAGCCGTCTTTTTCTAAGCAGGAGTTTGTCGGAAGGTAGAAGACTTCCGTTTGAACTTCAGAAGGTTTGGGGCCGTTAGGATCGGCATACCAAACAGATGCTGTTTCGTTTTCAAATAAGTCGCAGACGACAAGCCACTTCAGATTGCGAATGGCTGTACGGCCCCAGCCTGTATTCGGGTTGGTCACAGCAATGTTTTGGCCGAACACCAACAGGCCGTCGACTTCGCCTTTTTTGGCGCGGTCGATGGTCACTGTCAGAGATTCGTTTCCGCCGAGTTTCGGAAGCCATTGGAAACCGTACTCGTTTTCTTTCATGGCATAGTCGCCGTACCAAGCTTTCAGAAGGCTGACCATGTAGTTCGGAAGCGAAGCCCATGAGCCGCGCTCAGTTTCAAGCTTCCACATGCCGTCTGTTTTATTTCTTGCACCACTGAAACCGTGACCGTTTGCCAGGTAGTCCTTAAGTGTGGCATTGCCTTCCGCAACTTTCGGCAGCGGGATGTAGTTCGGAAGATCGGCAAACAATGTCGGAATGTCTGTCGCGCCCTGCACGTTAGAGTGTCCGCGGAGGGCAAGAATGCCGCCGCCGGGGCGTCCGATGTTGCCGAGCAGCGTTTGAAGAATAGCGCAGGTCCTGATGATCTGAGAGCCGGCCGAATGCTGAGTAAAGCCTGTGGCGTAGCAGAACGCCGAAGTTCTATCCGGACCGGAGTTTTGGGCTAAAAGTTCGGCGACCTTAACAATGTCGCAAGGGCGGCAGCCGCAAATATTGGCAGATGCTTCCGGTGTGTATTTTTCGACTTGTTTTTTAAGCAGCTGGAAGACGCAGTGCGGATCCTGCAGCGTCGGATCTGTCTTCGGGGCACCGCGCGATCCGTCGGGATTCATTTCATATTCATAATCCCAAGAATCCGGTTCTTTGCTGTATGAACGTGTGGCAGGGTCCCAGCCGTTAAATAGGCCGGTGACATCATCAAAGTTGAATTTCGAATTGATGATCGTCGAAGCATTGGTGTAGGCCAACACATATTCTTTGAACCACAAACCCTTTTCAAGGATGTAGCGGATTACCGCAGAAAGGAAAGCAATATCCGTTTCCGGACGAATGTGTACATGATGATCGCATGCCGCGCTTGTACGTGTGTAGCGAGGATCCACATGGATGGTGACTGTGCCTTTCTTTTTTGCCTGCATCGGCCAATAGAAGGCGCAGGGATGGGCTTCGGCCATGTTGGAGCCCATGATCAGAATGCAGTCGCTGTTGAGAAGATCACGCGGAGGATTGGTGCACGCACCGAAACCGAAAGTCGGGCTTAATGCCGCAACGGTTGTCGAGTGGCAGTAACGAGCGGAGTTTTCTACCGGGAGAATGCCCAGACCGCCTGTGAAAAGCTTTCTGAAGAGGTAGCACTCTTCGTTGTCATTTGCCGATCCGCCGATAAAACCGATATTGGCGCAGTTATTGACGGTGATTCCGGTCGCGGGGTCTTTCTCGACAAAGCCTTTGTTTCTGGTGTCCCAAATGCGTTTGGCCACCGTATCCAGCATCCAGTCTAAGGTGACTTCTTCCCAATGATCCGAGCCCGGGGCACGGTACATCGGTTTTACCTTCCGGTAAGGATTCTCGTTTAAGGCATACGTAGAAGAGCCTTTAGGGCAAAGTCTGCCTTCGTTGACGGCACTTCTGGGGTCACCTTCAACGTCAATTAATTTTCCGTCTTTAAAGAAGCCTAACTGGGAGCATCCGACTGCGCAGAATTGGCAGACGGAACTTCCGACCTTCGCGCCGCGAAGACGTGTACAACGAAAAGTCGTCCTGGGGCTATAGATGTCTGTTATCGAGCTCATGCAACCTCCGATTATCGTTATCCCTCATTATTGGTTCGTAATACGGAGGAAAGAGCCTCGACCCACCCGATTCGAGTTTTTTAGATGGCCAATAGCACTTGAAAGAATCGAAGCGAAGGAAGTTTGAAACAGAGATTCTAGGAAGTCATCAACTCATGCAAAAGTTCTTCACCGAAGAGCTCAGCAAATTCTTTTTCATACAGAGCCTCTTTCGCAGCAAATCTTTCAGCGAACCAATTCATAAATGTTCGTATGTAGGGTACGTTCCAACGAGACGAATGGCACGCGAGATAATTGAACTGAGAAGCTCTGTGCCAGCCGTCAAGAATCGGAACAAGCTTTCCGGTTCGAAGTGCTTCTATGCAGTAAAAGAGCGGCATTCCGGGGGAAGCGCATTCTCCGGCCAGCACGGACTCAAACAATAAATTGGGCGAAGACCATTCAATTTGTTGGCGCAAGTGAAGGCGGCAGCGTTTTCCTTGCTTGAAGACGCTGTCAAACGGCGTATGCGAGAACTTGTCTCCGCCAAACGTGTGCCCCACCGGGACCTCGGCTAAACGATCTGGATGATTAAGAAGGCCGTATTTTTCAATGAAGGATGGCGTCGCAACAGGAACAAAAATCATTCTGCCGCGAGGAATAAGAACTGTGTCCGGCAAAGTGACGTTGCCTGTTACAGCCACGATATCTGCGCTTCCTTTTCTGAATTCTTCGGTATTAACAGGCGTAATCACTCTTATTTTATGCTTCGGAAAGAACTTAATGTACTCAAAGAAAAGAGAGTGCGAGATCGAGACAAAAGTATTTGGAACCATAATCCTTATCACTGCAGATTCCTTATTAGCTTTCTGTTCGATTTTTTCTAAGATTTCCTCATACCGGCCAAGCATATCCTCGACCAAAGGAAAGATCTCTTCGCCCATTTCCGTTAAACGAAAAGGTCGGGATCTCCGATCTAAGAGAGGAACTTTCAGTTCTTTTTCCAGCTTGATATATGGAGCAGGAACACTTGCATTATTAATATGTACGCGCGAGCCGGCTTCATCTATCACGTCGATAGCCTTGTCTGGGAAGTGGCGGTCGGTGATATAGCGCTCTGTCAGTTTGACACATGTGTTGAGAGCCTCGTCTGTATATCTCACACAGTGATGCTTCT
>URYO01000076.1 GCA_900552195.1 uncultured Sutterella sp.
GCGGCAGACAAGATTTCAGAAAGATCTACCGGAACGACTGTAATGCCCGATGCCTGCAACAGTTTCTCGCTGGCGCGTTCACAGGGGCGCCGCCGCTGGCAGAAAGCGGTTTATTCGGATCAGGAATAGTGCCGCCGGCGATAGGATTGATTTTTTCGCTGGCTTGATTAACTTTATTTACGAATGGGATCGGAGCCTTAGTGATGTACAACGCTGCAGCTGCGCAGCAGCCGACACCGATGACTCCTCCTACGAGGAATCCGTAAAACCAGGTTCCAAATCCGCCGCCGGAATTTCTTGCCATGGAGCTTAAACCTTATTTAGTTGAGTCAGCCGGCTGATCGGCACGAGACAATCTTTCAGGAGCAGAGACGCCCAAGATTTCCAGTCCGTTGCGCAGAACCTGTCGGGTGGCGACCAGAAGGGCCAAGCGGGCGTTGCGCAGCTTTTCGTCATCGACCAGCACTCTTTCGGCATTGTAGAAAGAATGGAAATCAGCAGCCAGTTCCTTAAGGTACGTGACCAATGCCAAAGGAGACAGGTCCTCAGTACCGTTTGCCAAAGCCGTCGGGAAATCAGAAAGTTTGCTCATCAGTCTGAGTTCGGTCGGAGCAGTCAAAGAAGACAGGTCTTCAGAGGCCATTTCTTCGACAGAGGGGACCTCAATGCCTTTTTCCTGCGCCTGGGCAAAAACAGAGCAGATTCTGGCATGGGCGTACTGCAGATAGTAGACCGGGTTTTCGTCGGACTGGCTAAGGGCCAAATCCACATCAAAAACAAACTCAGCGTCGGCTCTGCGATTAACCATGAAGAGACGTGCAGCATCTTTTCCGACCCAGTTGACCAAGTCAGAGAGCGTGACGTAAGTGCCGCTGCGTTTGCTCATCTTGACGGGCTGTCCGTCTTTGACCACCTGAAGCATCTTGTGCAGCATGTACTCGGGGAAAGTCTTCGGAATGTTGAAGCCGAAGTCTCCTGAAGCGGCTTGAATGCCAGCGCGGACGCGAGCGACCGTGCCGTGGTGATCGGAGCCCTGGATATTTAAAGCTCGGTTGAAGCCGCGCTCAAATTTGGCTAAGTGATAAGCAACATCCGGAACGAAATACGTGTAAGAACCGTCGGCTTTGCGCATAACGCGGTCTTTATCGTCACCGTAATCCGTGCTCTTAAACCATAAGGCTCTGTCTTTCTCGTACGTTTTACCTGCGTTCCGAATGGCCTGAACTGCTTTGGCAACTCTGCCGTCAGAGTACAGGGAGCTTTCCAAGTAGTAGTTGTCGAAAGCTACACCAAGAGCCGTCAGGTCCTTGTGCTGCTCTTCTCTGAGATAAGCCACCGCGTAAGCGCGGATGTTCTCGAGGTCATCCGGATTGCCGCTGCTTTCTACTACCTTGCCGTCGAAAGTATGGATCGGTTCCTTGGCGAGAAAGTCCTGAGCGATGTCAAGAACATAAGCACCCTTGTAGCCGTCTTCAGGGAACTCGAACGGTTTGTTTTGGAGTTCGTAGCAGCGTGCCTGAACGCTGATGGCAAGGTTATGAATCTGGTTGCCGGCATCGTTGTAGTAAAACTCACGCGTGACCGCCCAGCCCTGACTCTTGAGCATACGAGAGAGGACATCGCCTAGTGCGCCCTGTCTTGCATGGCCCAAATGAAGAGGTCCGGTCGGGTTAGCCGAAACGTATTCCAGGAGAATGGACTCACCGGTGTGCGCATCGGAGCAGCCGTAGGCCGGACCCTCTTTCAAAATTTCTCGAACGACATCCTGCTTAAGAAAGGGTGCGAGTTTGAGATTGATGAATCCGGGGCCGGCAATCTCAATGGCAGAAAACATCTCGGAGTCGGCGGTTTCTTTTCGAAGCTCTTCGACCAGTTTTTCCGCAATGACTCTCGGAGGCTGCTTCATGGCTTTTGCACATTGGAGCGCCACTGTGCAGGCAATGTCACCGTGGCTCTGCTGTTTGGGGCGCTCGAGAACAATTTTGGTGTTCTCCGGAGCACCGACGGCCGCCAGAGCATTCTTGAAAAGCTCGGTGATTTTGGTTTTCTGTGAGGCAAGCATAAAAGACCTATTTCCTAATCAGAGCAGGATTATTCCGCCGTTTGTCTCTTGTCAAAGTGCAGGGAAGCAAAGGCAGAGTGGTTATGAATCGATTCAAAGTTTTCTGCCTCGACCGTGAAGGCAAGAATTGCCGGTTCGTCCTGGCATCTGATGGCGACGTCACGAACGAGGTCTTCGACAAACTTCGGATTTTCATAGGCGTGTTCCGTGACGTATTTCTCGTCGGAACGTTTCAGCAGACCCCAAACCTGGCAGGAGGCGCAGCTCTCAATCATTTCAATCTGCTTTTCAATGGGGAAGTTCGTTTCGAGTTCCGCAGTGATTGAAACGTGAGAGCGCTGGTTGTGTGCGCCGTACTTACTGATTTCCTTGCTGCAGGGGCAAAGGCTGGTGACCGGAGCAATGACTTCCTGAGTCACGGTAATCTTTCCGTCTGCACATTCGGCAGTCAGAACCACGTCGTAGTCCATTGTGCTCTGAAGATGGGAGACGGGAGCGGATTTTTCCATGAAGAAAGGGAAGGCCAAGCGGATATAGCCGCCGTCAGACTTCAGGGAAGCAAGCATTTCCTGCATGACTTCGACCATCATCTGGGGAGCGAAAGGCTTATTGATGCCGCCGAGCAGGGTCCAGAATCTGGACATGTGGGTACCCTTCTTGTCTGCGGGCAGGGAAACATACATTTCGACATCGGCCACAGTGTGCTGTGCGCCGCTCTGGCTTTTTACCAGAATAGGGGTTCGGATCCCTTTGACGCCGACGCGACGAATGGGAATATTTCTTCTGTCAGCCGAAGACTGGACATCAGGAAGAACCATTAATTTATTATCTGTCATTGAAATCCTCTGTAAAACCGAATAGTTCGGCCACAATACATAGTCTGTGGAGTATACCTCTAAATATAGCGGCTGCTTTTAGCGCTGTGAGCTGTCAAGTCGAGAAAAACCTAGTCTTTAAAGAGTTTTCGTTAGTCGGAATCAAACCTTTGACGGCGGTTTTCCAACCGGAAAAGAAGAGAATGGGAGGGGAGGAAGCCCACAAATTTTTACAACGTCTTTCAGTTTTGATGAGTTTTGCTTTGTAGCAAATCTAATTAGTAATATATTAGGGGCGTGGAGTAAGAATCCGCATAACCTCAAAGAGGTTGCCGCTAAGTTAATAAGAAGGGGAGAGTTCGTGCGTTATCCTATTTCCAAACTCATTTGGGCCGGCTTGATCATTGCGCTCATATTTTTGGGCGCTATGTTTATTCTTCCGGTTGTAGGTGCGGTACTTATCGGTGTGTTTGCACTTTCCTGCCTCATCTGGCTCAGCAGTAAAGTCTTCGGCTTTTTCCAGGGCGGAAGGACTTACACCGAGGACAACCCCGGCGACTATTACGACGCGTCGGCGAGGACGTCGATCGTTCCCAAGAAGTGGAATAAGACTCAGGCGGTTGACGCTGAAGTCATCGAAGTAGAAGAAATAAAAAAAGAGAAATAATCTAAATGTCAGGCATACAACAACCGACAAAAACACCGATCTCCGAATCCAAGATCGCGGTATTTTGGCGTACTGCCTTATATCTGTTTTCTGCAGGAATGATGGGAAAGGCAGCGGCTGGCTTTTCTGACGGCTATGTTGCCGAAGCTGTCGGTGACCTCGGCCTGTCGCTCGTCTTTATCGGCATGTGCTTTAGAAGTACGGAACTGGCGATACTGGCATACATTTCGGATCCTGCAAAGAGAGAGGCAGCCATTGAAAAGCTGAGACAGAAAGAACGCGCGAAACGCCCGTGGATCAGCCATTTAATGAATGCCGGCTGGATCTGTTTATTGGCCGGAGTCGCAGGCCAATTGTCAAATATCTTTTAATCATGTAGAATGCGCATTTCCTCCGGAGGGGTGCCCGAGTGGCTAAAGGGGGCAGACTGTAAATCTGTTGGCTTACGCCTACGATGGTTCGAATCCATCCCCCTCCACCATAAGATTTCCAACAAAAGCGTTCGGCTCGAACGCTTTCTGTTTGAGCGGGTGTAGCTCAATGGTAGAGCAGAAGCCTTCCAAGCTTACGACGAGGGTTCGATTCCCTTCACCCGCTCCAGTGCCGCCCATGTGGCTCAGTGGTAGAGCACTCCCTTGGTAAGGGAGAGGTCATGCGTTCGATCCGCATCATGGGCACCATTAAATTTTATTCATTTAAGCTTGTCCGTTGACAGGCACTCAGGAGCTAGACATGGCAAAAGAAAAGTACGAACGTACTAAGCCCCATGTAAACGTTGGCACAATCGGTCACGTTGACCATGGTAAGACAACCCTTACAGCCGCTATCACAACCGTTCTTTCCAAGAAGTTCGGCGGTGAAGCCAAAGCCTACGACCAGATCGACGCAGCTCCTGAAGAAAAAGCTCGCGGTATTACGATTAACACCGCTCACGTCGAATACGAAACCGAAAGCCGTCACTACGCACACGTTGACTGCCCGGGCCATGCTGACTACGTCAAGAACATGATTACCGGTGCTGCTCAGATGGACGGCGCTATTCTGGTTGTTGCCGCTTCCGACGGTCCTATGCCTCAGACCCGTGAGCACATCCTTCTTGCCCGTCAGGTCGGTGTTCCCTACATCATCGTTTACCTGAACAAGTGCGACCTCGTCAATGACGAAGAACTGCTTGAACTGGTTGAAATGGAAGTTCGCGAACTCCTGAGCAACTACGACTTCCCCGGCGACGATATTCCTATCATCAAGGGTTCTGCTCGTATGGCTCTCGACGGCGACAAAGGCCCGATGGGTGAAGAATCCATCCTGAAGCTTGCCGACACACTCGACAGCTACATCCCGACTCCGGAACGTGCTATCGACCAGCCGTTCCTTATGCCGGTTGAAGACGTGTTCTCCATCTCCGGCCGCGGTACCGTTGTTACCGGCCGTGTTGAACGCGGTATCGTCAAAGTCGGCGACGAACTCGAAATCGTCGGTATCCGTCCGACTCAGAAGACAACCTGCACGGGCGTCGAAATGTTCCGTAAGCTGCTTGATCAGGGTCAGGCCGGTGACAACATCGGTGTTCTGCTCCGCGGTACAAAGCGTGAAGACGTCGAACGCGGTCAGGTTCTTGCCAAACCCGGCACGATCACTCCGCACACCGAATTCCAGGCAGAAGTTTACGTTCTGACTAAGGAAGAAGGCGGCCGTCACACACCGTTCTTCAAAGGCTATCGTCCTCAGTTCTACTTCCGTACAACTGACGTTACCGGAACGATCGAACTGCCGGAAGGCGTTGAAATGGTTATGCCTGGCGACAACATCCGTATGGACGTTAAGCTGATTGCTCCGATTGCTATGGAAGAAGGCCTCCGCTTCGCTATTCGTGAAGGCGGCCACACAGTCGGTGCCGGCGTTGTTTCTAAGATCGTCGGTTAATTAACTCATTTCGAATCGCGGGCCGAAGAAGGCTTCGGCCCCTCGTTCTTTAAAGGATAAATAATGCAAAGCCAACGTATTCGTATTCGCCTCAAGGCATTTGATTACAAACTGATCGATCAGTCTGCTCTTGAAATTGTTGATACCGGCAAGAGAACCGGTGCTGTTGTCAGAGGTCCGATCCCTCTGCCCACACGCATCCAGCGCTTCGATATTCTTCGCAGCCCGCACGTCAACAAGACCAGCCGCGATCAGCTTGAAATCAGAACTCATCAGAGATTGATGGACATCATCGATCCGACAGACAAAACTGTTGACGCTCTGATGAAGCTCGACCTGCCTGCCGGCGTGGACGTTGAAATCAAAGTCCAGTAATAAGGTTGACTAAATTAAACAGGCCCTTTGAATGAAAGTTCTAAGGGCCCGTTTTTTACCCAAGAGAAAAGCGCTCGGGAATTGAAGTTCCCTGAGCGCTTTTTGCAATTTGAAGTCTTTATTTTTGTTTGAGATCGGCAAAGGCAATCTTGCCCTTCGGCGGAATGATGTCGACTGTCATATCTTTGTCGATGATATTGACGATCTTGGACGCCGAATTGGTCATAGCGACATGCTTGAGGTCTTCGGAGAGTAATACGGCTTTCAGATCCGGATGTTTCTGAAGATACTCAATTGCGCCGGACCAGCCCATGACGAAGAGGGCAGTGCACAAAGCGTCAGCTTTAGCTGAATTGTCATCAATGATCGTCACTGAAGATAAAGTGGCGGGAACGGGTTTGCCGGTTTTCGGATTCAGGATGTGATGGTATTTAACGCCGTCTTTAATGAAGAACTTTTCATAGTCGCCTGAGGTGACGACTGAAGTGTCCTTTAAGGGGACGACCGCGAAATATTCGCCTCTTTC
>URYO01000077.1 GCA_900552195.1 uncultured Sutterella sp.
CGGAGAGGCAATGTTGAAACAGGTTAAGAAAACTTTCAAACCTGAATTCATCAACCGGTTGTGCACGAACTCGCTCGCTTCCGCTTCTGCTTAGAACCTCTCGCAAATAACGACAATGTGGACCAGGAGTCTTTGAAAGAAACCTTGGATAAGCTCCAGGTCAGCAGATCCGAATTAAGCTGCGTGGGTGTCAGAATCTCTCATCTCTCCAGCCAAAACGAATTCCTTAAAACAGTCGGACAGCGTTCGGGCATTCCTGCCGGAACTTGTGAATTTGACGTTCCTGTTTACCACCATTGGCTTCACCTTCCGTCTGAAGAACGCAAGCACTATCTCAATGAGTGGATCAAGCCCCTGCTGCCCTACAGCAACGCCATCGACTTAATTTTGAATCTGCTGCGCGGCACCGCTGAGTTAAATGACGTGGAAGCCGTTAAGGGCTCCTACCAGAAAGACCTTCAGGGCAAAACATTTACACTTCTTCAGGTGTTTGTTGATCCGAAACTGAATATGATTCCGAAGATCTCTGCGAACCGTTATCTTCTTTCGGTTCGCTTCTCCGGCGCCAATTTCGGCAGCGGTCCGATCGCAGAAATACCCGAGGTGATGCCTTTCCGCCTCGGTTTATGCAACATGTAGTAAAAATGGCAATTAAAGTTAAATGCCCGACCTGCGGGCGTGAATGTGAATATTCAGACAAGAATCCCTATCGTCCTTTCTGCTGCGAACGCTGCCGCTTAATTGATCTTGGCGCGTGGGCAGAAGGAAAGTACTCCATCAAAGATAAACCGATGGAAGGCGACGACGATCTTGATATTTCTGCCGATGCGCTCGCTACCGGCAAAATCGCCGCACACAAAGCCGACTTGGAAAAGTAGGACTACTTTCTCGCTGTTACTTGCGCTAATACCGGTTCCGTCGCCGGCAAAATTGGATGCGGTAAATCTTCTAACGTGCAGAATCGATACGTCTGTCCTTCGAGACATTTCAGCTCTTCGGGTTTCAGGCGGCAATGCAAGAAATGCAAATACACAGTGGCGTGCGGATAAGTAAACACAGTTGAATAAACCTCTCGACAGTCAGTTACTTGGACGCCGAGTTCTTCTTTCATTTCACGGACCAGCGCTTCCTCAAGAGTTTCTCCGGCTTCGACTTTGCCGCCCGGAAACTCCCAGTATCCTGCATAGACTTTGCCTTCGGGACGAGAAGTCATCAGAAAGCGCCCGTCCTTATCGAAAGCGACGGCGACAACCACTTCGGTCGGTTTAGTTGTCATGCCCTGCCTCCAGATGCGTTCTTCCGGCCCAGTCTCGGGCAAACTGATAAGCCACACGACCTGAACGAGAACCGCGCTGCAGCGCAAACTGTAAGGCTTCCGTCTGCCATCTGTCGGAGATTTCTCCGCCGAAATGCTTTGTCCAGCCTTCGGCGACCGCTAAGTATTCTTTCTGTGAGAACGGGTAGAAACTCAGCCAGAGACCGAAGCGCTCGGATAGCGACATTTTCTCTTCGATTGTTTCTGCCGGATGAAGCTCGCCGTCTTCGTCCATGCTGCTTGCAAGGTTGTCCTGCATTTTCTCAGGCATTAAATGACGGCGATTAGAGGTCGCATAAACCAGTAAATTGTCTCCGGTCGATGCAACGGATCCGTCCAAAATCGCCTTCAGCGCTTTATAGCCGCCTTCTCCGAACTCAAAGGAAAGGTCATCACAAAAGACAATAAACTTCTCCGGACGATCTGCAATACGCTGAGCGATATCGATCAGGTCCTTTAAATCTTCTTTATCGACTTCGATGAGACGCAGTCCCTGATCAGCAAACTTCTTCAAACAGGCACGGATCAGAGAAGATTTTCCGGTGCCTCGCGCGCCCGTTAAAAGAACATTGTTTGCGGGCAGACCTCGAACAAACTGCTCCGTATTTCTGAGCAACGCGGCTTTCTGCTGATCCGCATTCTTAATCGAATCCGGATCTACGAGTGCGACTCGATGAATCGGCTCGAACACGCCGTAGGACATGCCCAAGTATTGTTTCCGGCGCCAGCGAAAAGCTGTTGCACTCCAATCTACTTCATCCTCGGTCTTGGGAAGAAGAATTTCCAGTCGATCGAGAAGACGTTCCAGTTTTTGTTCGAGTTTTGCGTCTGCCATCTCTTAATTTAGCTTCTGTAATCTGCGTTGATCGAAACGTAATCGTGAGAAAGGTCTGTCGTCCAAACAGTTTCACAGGCATCCCCGCGGCCCAGGCTGATGCGAACCGTAATTTCGTCTTGACTCATCACGGCAACGCCCTGCTCTTCCATATATTCAGGCGCACGGCCTCCGTTCTTAGCGACTAGAACATCATCAAGCCACAGAGAAACTTTCGTTGCATCCAAATCCGGAATCTTGGAATTGCCGACCGCGGCCAAAATTCTGCCGAGGTTAGGGTCGGAAGCAAAGAATGCTGTCTTAACCAACGGAGAATGAGCAACGGCGTAAGCGACCTTAAGAGCTTCGGCTTCGTTCTTCGCATCTTCTACCGTAATCGTGATGAACTTGGTTGCGCCCTCTCCGTCGCGAACCATTGCTTGAGAGAGCTTTTGGCCGACTTCGATCAGAGAATCAAGCAAATCATCAAAGCGCGGGTCGTCCATGCTTTCGATCGGACGAGCATTGCTGCATCCGGTAGAAATCAAAACGAAGGAGTCGTTCGTGGACGTATCGCCGTCGACGGTAATGCGGTTATAGGAAGCGTCGGCAACCATCTTAACGACTTTTCCGATCAAGTCCTGACCGATCGCAACATCAGTCGCAATGAAGCCCAGCATCGTAGCCATGTGCGGCTCGATCATGCCCGATCCTTTGCTGATACCGGTGATCGTGATTTCCTCGTCATCCAGCATGACACGCTGAGAAACGCATTTAGGAACCGTGTCCGTCGTCATAATCGCTTCGGCGGCCGCAATCCAGTTTGTTCTGGATAAATGCTTCGCAGCTTCCTCCACGCCTTTAAGCAGGCGGTTCATGGGGAGCGGTTCCATGATGACACCGGTTGAGAACGGCAGAACCTGCATCGGAGAGCAGTCAAAGATATCCGCGACCTTTCTGCAGGTTTCCTGAGCGTCTTGAAGACCCTGTTCGCCGGTACCGGCGTTGGCAATTCCAGTGTTGACGACTAATGCTCTGATGTTATTCGTTTCAGCTAAGTGAGCCCTGCAAACCTGAACAGGCGCAGCCGCGAAGCGGTTAGAAGTAAAAACTCCTGCAACACGGGAACCCAATGCCAACTCAACCACCAAAACGTCATTGCGGTTGGGTTTACGGATATTGGCTGCCGCAACGCCGAGGACAACTCCGGGAACCGAGTAAATCTCAGACGGTTCGGGCGGGAAGAGATTGACTGCCATATTGCTTTTCCTTTTTTCTCGAAAATTTTTTGATCTAATTTTTCGATTTTAGAGCACGAATGTCGGCCAAAAGAAAACGGCTCAAGGTGTTTTCACCGAGAGCCGTCTTTCCGTTAATTCAGATTAACGAAGCTTGCCGTGGCAGTCCTTGAATTTCTTGCCGCTGCCGCAGGGGCACGGATCATTGCGTCCGACATGCGCAAACGGATCTTCTTCCTGAGGAAGGGCTTCTTGCTGAGCGGGGGCCTGAGCTTCTTGCTGAGCCGCTGCGACTTCTTCAGGTTCCGGCTGGCGAATCTGAACATTCATCAGAACACGGGTGACGTCGGCACCGACCGTTTCAAGCAGGTTGGCAAACAGTTCGAAAGCTTCGCGCTTGTATTCCTGCTTCGGCTGTTTCTGAGCATAGCCGCGGAGATAGATGCCCTGACGGAGCATATCGAGCTGGCTGAGGTGCTCTCTCCAGCGCTGATCCAGGAACTGAAGCAGAACGTTGCGTTCAAACTGTGCAAAGGCTTCGTGACCGACCAAAGCGACTTTTTCGTCGTAAACCTTATTGGTGGCCGCAAGAAGCATATCCAGAAGTTCCTGATCGTCGGAGCTTTCGGATTTTTCCAGCGTAGCCTTGAGCGGAACATCCAGATTCCACTGTTCTTTCAGCTCTTTTTCTAAGCCTTCAAGATCCCACTGCTCTTCGACGGTATCTGCCGGAACATAGTGGCGGAACAGGCTGGTGAAGTATCCGTCGCGAAGTTCCTTCACAGGGCCGGACACATCTTTGTTTTCTAGGATTTCGTTACGCAGAGCGTAGATTTCCTTTCGCTGATCGTTTGCCACGTCATCGTATTCAAGCAGCTGCTTACGAATATCGAAGTTGCGGGATTCGACTTTACGCTGAGCGGTTTCAATGGAGCGGGAAACAATACCTGCTTCAATAGCTTCACCTTCAGGCAGACGCAGCTTGTTCATCAAAGCCTGCATCTTTTCGCCGGCGAAGATTCTAAGCAGCGGATCTTCCATGGACAGATAGAAGCGAGAAGAACCCGGGTCACCCTGACGGCCGGAACGTCCGCGCAGCTGGTTGTCGATACGGCGAGATTCGTGACGCTCGGAACCGATAATTCTCAAGCCGCCGAGCTCCACAACGCGGTCGTGGTCAACCTGCCACTTCGCTTTGATTTCTTCTTTCTGAGTCTTCTTCTGTTCGTCAGAAAGGGTTTCGTCGTTGTCGATCTGCTCGAGAGCTTTGCTGATACCGCCGCCTAAGACGATGTCGGTACCGCGGCCTGCCATGTTGGTCGCAATGGTGACCATGCCGGAACGGCCGGCTTCCATAACGATCTGAGCTTCTCTTTCATGCTGCTTAGCGTTCAGCACGTTGTGCGGAATGCCTGCTTTCGTCAGCATGTCACTGATAAGTTCGGAGTTTTCGATCGAGGTCGTACCGACAAGAACCGGCTGACCGCGGCCGTAGCACTCTTTAACGTCATCAACGATGGCTTTGTATTTTTCTTTCGCGGTGCGATAGACCTTATCCTGCTGGTCATCACGAATCATCATGCGATGTGTCGGGATGACAACGGTTTCCAGGCCGTAAATTTCCTGGAATTCATAAGCTTCCGTATCGGCGGTACCGGTCATGCCGGAGAGCTTCTCGTACATACGGAAGTAGTTTTGGAAGGTAATAGAAGCGAAAGTCTGGTTTTCCTGCTGAATCTCAACGCCTTCTTTAGCTTCGACGGCCTGATGCAGACCATCGGACCAGCGGCGTCCTTTCATCAAGCGGCCGGTGAATTCGTCAACGATGATGACTTCGCCGTTCTGAACGACATAGTGCTGATCTTTAACGAACAGTGTGTGGGCGCGAAGTGCTGCATTCAGGTAGTGCAGTAGCATGATGTTCGACGGAGAGTAGAGGCTCTGGCCGGCGGGCAGCAGGCCCATATCGACCATGATTTTTTCAACTTTCTCGTGACCAGCTTCGGAAAGCTGGACAGTGTGCTGCTTTTCGTCAACCCAGTAGTCGCCTTCGCCCTTTTCCTGCTTCTGGCGCTCCAGCATGTCAGGGATCTTATCGATGGCAACGTAAATATCCGTGCTGCCTTCGGCAGGACCGGAAATAATCAGCGGGGTTCTGGCCTCGTCAATCAAAATGGAGTCAACTTCGTCCACGATCGCGAAGAACAGACCTCTCTGGCGGCGTGCGCCGGTCTCGTACTCCATGTTGTCGCGGAGGTAGTCGAAGCCGAATTCGTTGTTCGTACCGTAAGTAATATCGGCAGCATAAGCGGCCTGTTTCTGATCGTTCGGCTGATTGGAAAGAATCGTTCCGACAGTCATTCCGAGGAAGTTGTAAACCTTACCCATCCAAGCCGCGTCACGGCTTGCCAAGTAATCGTTTACCGTCACAACGTGCGCACCTTTGCCGGGCAATGCATTGAGGTAAACCGCCAAAGTTGCGGTCAAAGTTTTACCTTCACCGGTACGCATTTCAGCGATCTTGCCGTCGTTTAAGACCATACCGCCGATTAACTGCACGTCAAAGTGACGCATTCCGAGAACGCGGAAACTTGCCTCACGCACAACGGCGAATGCTTCCGGCAGGAGAGAGTCCAAAGAAGCGCCGTCGGCTAAACGCTGACGGAATTCAGCCGTTTTGGCTTTGAGCTGTTCATCGCTCAATGCCTTCATTTCGGGCTCAAGTTTATTAATCACTGCAACTTTGCGGCGGTACTGCTTAATCAGTCGGTCGTTGCGACTACCAAAAATTTTTGTCAGGAAACTGGCCATTAATTCTTTCTCTTAATAAAAACGGAGGCACAACGCCTCCCATTGGCAGTTACACCTTGCCAATTTTGAAACTCACTGATTTTACAACACTAAACAGTTTTTGCCCGTCCTTTTACAAGTTAGATACAAAGCACACTTCTCATCTAACC
>URYO01000078.1 GCA_900552195.1 uncultured Sutterella sp.
AGCTGTGTGTCGCTTCCGATAAAACAATCGTCTTCAATAACGGTTCTGAATTTGTTGGCACCGTCGTAGTTGCAGGTAATGGTTCCTGCTCCGATATTGACGCCGGAACCCATCGTTGTATCACCGATATAAGTCAGGTGATTAACTTTCGATCCTTTGCCTATTTCGCTCTTCTTAATTTCGACAAAGTTTCCGATGTGTACTTCATCGGACAAAGCGGTTCCCGGACGCAGGCGCGCAAACGGGCCGATTTTGACCGTGTCTCCGACGACAGCCTGATCAAAGTGCGAGTAAGCATCGATGACCGTTCCATCGCCGATTTTGGTGTTCTTTATGACGCAGTACGGTCCGACGACTACGTTGTCTCCGAGGACCACGTCTCCTTCAAAAATACATCCGACATCGATGAAAACATCTTTGCCGCAGGTTAAGGATCCGCGGATATCGATGCGGTTCTTATCCGCCAGACGAACACCTTTCTCCAGCAGTTCTTTCGCCTGACGGAGCTGAAATGCGCGCTCTAAGCCCTCAAGCTGAACTTTGCTGTTGGCGCCTTCAACTTCCCAAGCATCCTGAGCCTTGAAAGTTTTGATTTCACGGCCTTCGGCCGCCGCCATAGCAACAAGATCCGTCAAATAGTATTCCTGCTGTTTGTTATCGTTTTTAAGGTTACCGAGCCAGCGTTCCATCTCTTTGGAAGGAAGGACCATAAAGCCGGTGTTCACTTCCTTAATGGCTCTCTGCTGCTCGGAAGCATCCTTTTCTTCAACGATGCCGATTACCTTGCCGTCTTCTCTCAAGATGCGTCCGTAGCCTTTCGGATTGTCCAGATCAATGGTTAAAAGAGCAAAACCGTCACCGGCGGTTTTTTCAAGTGCCGAAAGCGTTTCCGTAGAAATCAGCGGCACATCTCCGTAAAGAATGAGCGTCGGTTCGTCGGGATTGATCGCCTCGAGTGCTTGCTGCACGGCGTGTCCGGTCCCTTTCTGCTCCTTTTGAAGGACGAATGTGACCGGCTGATCCGCCATAGCTTCTTTGACTTCTTCTGAGCCGTGCCCGACTACGACGATAATTTTTCCGGCATCGGGAAGCCTTCTTGCAGCTTCCACAACATGTTTGAGCATAGCCTTGCCGCCAACCGGCTGAAGGACTTTAGGCAGATGCGAATACATCCGTTTGCCGAGGCCGGCTGCCAAGATAACGATATTCATAAAAAGAAGAATTAAGGTTATTGAGCAATATAGAGATACTTGTCTTTGTTTTCCTGCCAATTGCGAACGCACTCGCGATTAGCACGAAGCGGGAGAAGAGATCCGATGACCTGTCCGAGTCCGGCAGCCAGGAAGCCGCCGAGCAGTGCAGGGAATTCTTCTCCGAGTCCTGAGAACGAGAGAACGATCCAGACAGCGGAGCCGGCGATGATAGAAAGCCAGCAGCCCAGAGTTGTCGAACGTTTCCAGTAAAGGCCGAGTGTTAAAGGCCAGAAGGCGCCGATAACCGGGAACTGATAAGCCATTGCTGCCAGTTCATAAATCGGCGTGCCTTCCATGAGAAGTGCATAAGTCAGAACGCCGATAGCGAAAACCACCAGAGAAATACGCATCGCCTTCAATTCTCTCTGGTCGCTCAGAGGCATCAGGTTTCTCAAAACGTTTTCTACGAAGGTCGTTGTCGGAGCCAGCATCGTGGCAGAAGCCGTCGACATCACGGCGGACAAGACTGCTCCGAAGAACATAATTCTGAGCCACAAAGGCATGTATTCCTTGATGAAGGTCGGCAGAATTTCCTGCGGAGCATCAGCCATCAGCTTGGAAGCAAGTTCCGGCGCACCGACGGTTGCAGCGATGACAATAAACATCGGAACGAAAGCAAACAGCAGATAAAAAGAGCCGCCTAAGATCGGACCGTAGCAGGCGATCTTTTCACTTTTCGCCGACATCACGCGCTGGAAAACGTCCTGCTGAGGAAGCGATCCGATCATCATTGTGATGGCCGCGGAAATCCAGAACATCCAGGATTTGAAATTGTTTTCCGGCAGGATTCTGAAAAGGTCATTTTGTACGGCATACTCGGTCACCTTGCCGGGGCCTCCGGCCATGGAGCCGGCGAAATAGGCCACCAGTACAAGACCGATCACGATAATGATCATCTGGAAGAAGTCGGTCAGGGCCACCGACCACATACCGCCGAAAACCGTGTAAATTAAAACCACAATCGTGCCGACGATCATCGCATTGCTGACCGAAACGTAACCTTCGGTCAGAAGATGAATAACGAGTCCAAGTGCTGCGACTTGAGCGGCAACCCAGCCGAGATAAGAGAGTACGACAAAGATGGAACAGCAGAGCTCAACCGAAACTCCGTAACGGCGTCTGTAAAAGTCACCGATCGTCAGCAGACTCATTCGGTACAGCTTTCGGGCGAAGAACATACCGACGAGGATAAGAGCCATACTCGATCCGAAAGGCTCTTCAACAACGCCTTCTAAACCGTTTTTAATGAATTGGCCGGGAAGCCCGAGTACGGTTTCGCTTCCGAACCAAGTAGCAAAAGTTGCCGTAATCACCATGACCAGCGGAAGCGAACGTCCGGCCAAAGCGTAGTCGGTTGTACTACGAACTCGTGTCGCGGCAAAGAGACCGATAGCGACCGTGCAGAGCAAATATAAACCAACGAACAGAGTCAGTTTCACTGCTTCTAGACCCTCAGAAAAATGACTAAAAAACGGGGCTGACTAATACACGTCACTCCGGCCTTAAGTCTTTTAATTGTAGATAAAAAGTGGGAGCCTTAAAAGAAAAACGGGGCCTAAGCCCCATTTTTCGTAAAAATACAACTTTAGGCTTGCTGAATGCCGGCCAACAGCCAGCCGGTCTTGCCTTCCTTCGGCTTAACCAGATTCCAGATTTCTTTGATTTCCGTCGGTTCGCCGTTTTCCTTCAAGCTGCCGGTAAAGAGAACGGAAGCGACGTACTCTGTCGGAGTAGTTTCAAATCCGGCCAAGGAAGCATTCAGATTGACGATTTCCGTCAGGTTTGCGCCCTTAATCTCGCGGCGCTTATGCGTGAGTTCAATGAACAGGTCATCTGTCGTGTAGTTGGCCAGATCGTCCATATCTCCACTGTCCCAAGCTTTTTGAAGCATCTTGAAGTAAGCGGTGGACATGTTCAGGAACTCTTCCTGGTTGAAATCGGCAGGAGCACCGTAGGTGGATTCCGAAGCTGCCGCAGGCTCATCGGAAAACTGATCCATTGCGGAACCCGGACGAACGGCCTGAGCAGGATTGAAGGCCGGCTGTTCTCTCACAGCGGCTTCGCTTCTGCTTTGTCCGAAGTCGGCATCCTGAGTCGGCTGAGAGGCAGGAGCGCCGGCAGATGCTGCGGCAGAAGCTCCGCTCTTGCGGGCGGCGAAGAAGCGGAATGCCACAACGGCCAACAGGATAAGCGTCAGAATCATAAGCATCTGGGCAAATCCCTCACCGAGACCGAGCATATTGGCTAAAGCCATAAAGCCCAATGCAGCGGCTGCGCCGATCAGGAGGCGCTTGCCCATGCTCATCGGAGCCTTGGCAGCAGCACCGGCAGCCGCAGCTGTTGCCGGACGCTTAGTGGCAGCAGCGGAAGGAGCTTTGAAGGGAGTAGAAGGAGCTGCCTTCGGAACGCTCATAGAACGACCGAAACTTGCACCGCCTCCGAGTCGGGCAGCCGAGGCATCCAATGTGATGGATACCAGAGAGAGACCAATAAGGAGGGCTGCTAAGAATTTTTTCATGTAGATCCTCAAATTAGTTTTTATATCCGATATGTAAAGCCGTGATCCCAAAGGTTAAATTCTTCCATTCAACCCTCTCGAACCCGGCCTCGCGCATGATTTTAGCAAGAGTTTTTTGATCGGGGTGCATCCGAATCGACTCTGCGAGGTAACGATAATTTTCAGAGTGTCCTGCGATCTTTGCCGAAAGAAACGGCATTACTTTAAAGGAGTAAAAGTCGTAGAAAGGACGCATCAAAGCTACCGGTTTTGAGAACTCCAAAACCATGAGTCTGCCGCCCGGTTTTAAAACCCGCTGCATTTCTCTGAGCGCCCGATCCTTGTGCGTCATATTCCTTAAGCCGAAGGACACAATAAGGACATCGAAATATCCGTCAGGAAAAGGCAGATACTCCGCATCACATGTGAGAACATAAGGATGGTAGCCGGCATTTTTAAGACGCTCATCTCCGATCTTCAGCATCTCATGATTGATATCGGACAGCCACACCTCTCCGGTACCTGAAAGTTTCTTCTGAACCAAAAGGGACATATCACCGGTTCCTCCGGCAATATCCAAAACTTTCATACCCGGCTGAATTTCAGCTCGATCAATTGCATACTGTTTCCACAACCGATGCATTCCGAATGACAAAACGTCATTCATCAAATCGTATTTCGGAGCAACTTGGTCAAAAACAGCCTTTACCTGTTTTTCTTTGTCGGCTTCTTTAACTTTCGAAAAGCCGAAATCTGTCAGTTTTTCAGCTCGATTCTCTTTTTGGTTCTGTTCGTTCATATCAGTGATGGCTCGGGCACTTCTTCTTAGGCGGCTCTTCAAAACGTTTATTAGCAGGATCGTTGGGGTCTCGGCTCGCACCGGCCGCTTTCAAATCCTCCAAGTACGCCTGCCAGAGTGAGTCTTTGTTCTTGCCTAATTCTTCCAAGTAGTCATAGGAGTAAATTCCGCTGTCGTGTCCGTCGCTGAATTTAATTTGCAAGGCATAGGATCCGATAGGAAGAATTTCCAAGACATCGACATCACGTTTGCCGACCTGAAGCTTTGTCTGGTCGGGAGTATGTCCCTGAACTTCTGCAGAAGGAGAAAATACTCTTAAAAATTCGAAGGGCAGCTCATAGCGATCACTCCCATACTCAATTGCGAGGAGTCGGGATTTCTTTTTTAACTCGATACTGGTAGGTAATTTCATACAATCTCCTTTGCGCAAGATTTTAAAGTTAAAACCCTGACTTTTTAGTTCTCGTCCTGAAGTTTTATCCGAGGAAAGGCGTGTTTGGATTTGCTTTCTTCTGTTTTGCTTAGGTAAAATGGTTAACTTCGCACCCGTAGCTCATTTGGATAGAGTACTGCCCTCCGAAGGCAGGGGTAGTGGGTTCGACTCCCGCCGGGTGCGCCATCCTCCGGAGCACTTATAGCTCCTCGTTTACCACCGATTTCAAAATATAGAGCTTGTCGTTCTCTCGAATTTTTTCCTTAAGTTTGAAAGTGACGTGCTCTCCCTTTAAGACCCTTTCCACCGGTTTTTCATCTACGTACGGATTATCGAGCGTGGCATAGACTGCACCTGTCGTCGGACCGGTAATGAGAAGCTTATCTCCGGCATTAAGTTCAGCCGCCTGCACCAAAAATTCGGCAACCTGAGCTTTGGAAAAATACTTAATCCCCTTACCGGCGTAAATCTTTCTCTCAGTCGCCTGTGAACCGTAACGGTTGCTCCATTCGCCCATAGTCTGACCGAGATAATAACCGCCCCAAAAGCCGCGGTTATAAACGGTCGCCAACTGAGCATCCCAGGCTTTGCTGATCTCTTCATTCCATTCACCCGTCAGAGCTTGGCGAATCGCCTGATCGTATGCCTCTACGACGGTTCTGACATATTCAGGACCGCGTGCTCGGCCTTCAATCTTAAAGACGCGAACCCCGGCCTTGATCATCTGATCCATGAAGCCGATTGTCTTAAGATCCTTCGGCGACATGATGTACTGATTGTCAATTTCCAGCTCGACATCACGCTCTTTGTCCTTAACGATATAGGCGCGTCTGCACGTCTGCATACATGCACCTCTGTTTGCGCTTTTTCCTGCATTATTCAGGCTAAGGTAGCACTTGCCGCTTCAGCTACAGTCCATAAGTTGAAACCAACATCTTGAGTAACTTCAAGCACAAGTCAAGAGTTAGGCTAACTCTCACAGTACACTTCGATTCTGATCAGGTCGCCTTTAGGACCGGTAATGCGCTGCTGCTGGATCTCATCGTAGATCCGTTTTACCTGACGAAGATTCAGCTCTCTTGCCAGAACAACAACATCGGCGAACTGGCTGTAAAACTTCAGCGCCTCCACGTTGGAAATATTAAGCTGCGTGGAAAGGTGAACTTCTACCCCTTTTTGCTTGCAGTACATCATAACGGCAGCATCCGAGGCAATCACC
>URYO01000079.1 GCA_900552195.1 uncultured Sutterella sp.
AATGTTTTCATTCCAGTCTTCATAGATTCCCATTAAAATTACGGTTTCTTTTGCACGGCTGACTGCGACCTTTATTAAGTTAGTTGTAGATGTCGCCCAATTTCTTGCTCCGAACCCATCCTTATTCGTCTTTGAACCTAAAACGACAATCACAATATCGCTTTGGCGTCCCTGTAATGTATGAACCGTGCCGATACGCTCTACTTCAAGCCAATTACCGGCCTTCTTAATCCTCTTTCGAAGAGTTGCCGCAACTGTGCGGAACGGTGTACAAATCAGCACTGATTTCTTCTCAAAAATTTCGCCCTGAAGATGCTTCATGGCAATTTGTGCGTCAATACGGCTCAACACTTCCTCAGCCGTATCAACTTCCTCAGGCACGCAGTTAGACAGGCTCGGACGAGACGGAATGACATCCGCCCAGAAGCTCTCGATAAAACTTTCCGGAGTTTTACCTACCTTCATCTCCGGCGGAAGAACCATCTGGCCCGAATACGCGATTCTGTTGCAGATATTGAACATCGGAGGATAACTTCTTCTCTGAAGTCTCAGAGGCAGTCCTGACCAAATCTTATGTTCTTCAGGCCCGACAAATGCGCCGAAAGGATTTGTACCGTCGGCTAACTGCTGAAGACTGTGCAGATGAGGCGACCATTTCCTCAGAAGGTCGTCCTTCCCGCAAAGAAGCTCCGATAGTGATTCCGGCAGCGTCACCACGGGGGTCAGCTGAAGCGGATCTCCGACAACCAAAAACCGCTTCGCTTTCTGCATGAGCAGCAGTGCCGACTGAGGTGTCGCCTGTGACGCTTCATCCACAATGACCCACGGCAGCGAGGAAGAAAGGAAATTATTGAACCTGAACGTCAACTTCCAGCGTTTTTCTACTCCCTACCCAGAGGTAGCTTAAAAACGGCAACGGTTGCCTGAAATAACCACAAAAATGACTTGCGCTTCGTGCGCTTTTTCTTTATAATCGAGAGTATTACGATACTCTCGAAAGAAGCCCGCAAATGTTCTTCAAGTACACCGTCCCAGTTCCGGTTGCTGCCGGCAAAATCAGTCGTCAAAAGACCAAAAGCGGTACGTACATTCTCTACGTCATCAGTCGTCAATATGACCCGGCAAAGAAGCACACCGTCCCTGTGCGTGCAATGATCGGCAAGGTCTCGGATGAAGAAGGAATGATGTTCCCCAACGAGAAGTTCTTCGAATACTTCCCGGAAACGCCGTTGCCTGAACTTCGTCCGGAAGCTGAACGTAGCTGCACGCTTATGGCCGGCACGTTCATAGCGATTGAGGAAGTCGTCAATCACTACCGGCTCGACGAACTCCTGGTCAAGCACTTCGGCGATCGTGCCGGCCTCGTACTGGATTTGGCTTCCTACATGGTCGTCGAAGGCCGGAATCAAGGTCAGTACTATCCTGACTATGCCTATCGCCATCCGCTGTTCTCTCCGGGCATGCGCATTTACAGCGATTCGACAGTGTCCAAGTTCCTGTCCTCAGTGAAGGACGAACAGATAGCTGGTTTTCTTAATGACTGGAACACGGATCGTGATCATAAGTCGCGCATCTACGTGTCTTATGATTCCACGAATAAGAACTGTCAGGCAGGGGATGTTGATTTTGTCGAGTTCGGGAAGGCCAAGGTTGACCTCGGACTGCCGATCTTTAATGTCGGCCTTGCCATGGACCAAAACAACCGGATCCCACTCTTCTATGAGCTCTATCCGGGGTCGATCAATGATGTCAGCCAGTTCAAATTCATGGTCGATAAGGCTGTCGGATACGGATACAAGAACATCGGCTTCATCATTGACCGCGGATATTTCTGTAAAGCCAACATCCGCTACATGGATGAAAAGAACTACGGTTTTGTCATGATGGTCAAGGGTTGCAAGCCGCTTGTTTGCGCCATCATCGATGAACACCGGGGTACCTTTGAAACACGCCGCGCCTGCAGCATTGCCGGGCATCACATTCACGGAACCACCGTCAAACGCAAGCTCTTCCCTGATGACGAGAGAGAACGCTACCTGCATCTGTTCTTCAGTCCCGTCAAAATGATGAAGGAACGCTGCCGTTTGGAAGATGAAATCGAGCAGATGCAACGACTTATCGAACGCTCCGTCGGCCAGCAGATCACTTTTGGTGAACCGCACACAAGATTCTTCGATTTTCTCTACGACGACGAAGGACGTCTCGTGACCGCTCTGGAAAAAACGGAGGCTGTAGAGAAAGAGCTGGAACGGTGTGGCTACTTCTGCATCGTTACGTCCGACAACATGAGCGCTCAGGATGCGTATCTGCTCTACTACGGCCGAGACGCCTCCGAAAAGCTGTTCCGAGCAGATAAAACGTTTCTGGGCTCAAAGACTGCTCGCGTACATTCCGCACGTTCCGTGAAGGCGAAAATGCTCGTCGAATTCATCGCGCTCATCATTCGGCAACGCATCTATTGCCTGCTTAAGGACGAAATGCTCAAGCTCAATGTACGCAAAAACTACATGACGGTGCCGGCCGCCGTCAAAGAGTTGGACAAGATTGAGTTGGTACGCATCAATCAAGGCAGATATCAGCTTGATCACGCAATTACGAAGAATCAAGAGGAGATTCTAAGAGCGTTTGGTTTGACGAAGAATCACGTCATGGCGCGCGCCAGCTCGATCTCCGAGATGATTGCAGGATCGGGAAACACCTCATTCACCGAGGAACCGGATGATGAGGATGAGGACGGCGACGAAGATCTCTACATGACGGAGGTTTATGATGCCGAGGAATAAGTCCATCACCTCTATCGACAACCGGATCAAGAAGGTTCAAGAGGATCTGTTCAAGACGAAGGCTAGACTCGACAAACTGACCGCTGAGCTTCGAGGGCTTGAGCGTGAGAAGAAATTTCGTCAGGCAGACGCCATTCTTCAAGCGCTATCTAAAAGTGGCAAATCCCTCGATGATGTGCTGACATTTTTGGGGCGTTAACGAGCTTCTTGGCGTCGAGAGTAGGAAACCGCTGGAAATTCACGTATAGGAGTGCCCGAGTCGGCGCTGGATAAGATCTTCGATCGGTTTTATCAAGTCAGAATGGATTCCGCTAGAAAAATCGGCGGAACGGGTTTGGGCTTATACATTACTAAGGAATTGGTGCTTCTGCATAAAGGAAAGGTCACGGTCGCAAGTACTTTAGGCGAAGGAACGGTCTTTACGCTTGAGCTGCCGGCGCTTCCGACAGAGACAGCAAATGAGGAAGAAGAATGACGGAAAGAACGACGATTTTGATTGTTGATGATGAAAGCAAAATCCGCAGACTGCTTTCCCGCTCTCTAGAGGCAGAAGGATTTGATGTAGCCGTGGCAGACTCGGCAATGAGCGCTTCGGAATACTTAAAGAACGGTCATTGCGATCTGATTATTCTCGATTACATGATGCCTGAGATCGACGGTATGGCGTTCCTAGCAGAATTGAGAAAGAAATCGTCAATTCCCGTGATCATGCTTTCGGCTCGAGAAGAAATTGCTAAGAAAACCCAAGCCTTGGAACTCGGGGCCGACGACTATGTCGTCAAACCATTTTCCATCGAAGAAATGACGGCTCGCATCCGAGCTATCCTGAGACGCTCTGGCGGCGTGAAGATCGGGCCGGCAGCGACCGTACAGGCAGTTAACGGACCTCTCGTTATGGATCCCGATAAACGTACGTGCCGATACAAGGATCAGGAAATTAGGCTTGCCGATACTGAGTTCCGTCTTCTGTTTATCTTGGTTAAACGGCCGGGAACCATCTTTACACACGAAGATTTGCTTCGGCGAGTTTGGGGGCCTGAATTTATCGGAGAACTCAACTATTTGCGTGTGTCCCTCTCCAGAATAAGAAAGAAACTGACGGCGGCAGGTTTCCCGGGCTCGGCCATTTCCTCTTATTCAGGGATCGGTTATTACATCGAAGACCTTTCGGAAGAGGACTTGTAATGTTTTTGTAATCTTTTCGATTTTTTTTTGGCGGCGCTGAAAGTTTATTTTTAGAAAATAACAGTCATAGACCACCTCAAACCATAACAAGAGGAAAAATATGACAACATCCGCTTTGAAGCGTCGCTCGTTTCTCCAAGGATCTCTGCTTGCGGCTGCAGTTATCGGTTCCACTCCGGCCGTTGCCGCCGAAGCTGCCAAACCCAAATTCGATGAAAGCTTCGACGTGATCGTCGTAGGCAGCGGTATTGCCGGAACGATGGCCGCACTTTCCGCCGCCGATAAAGGCGCTAATGTTTTAATGATTGAAAAGATGAGCCGCCTCGGCGGTACATCCCGCATCAGCGGTCTGAACTTTGCCTGTGTCGGTTCTCCCGCTCAAAAGGCTAAAGGCGTCAAAGACACGCCTGAGCAGCTCGCCTCCGATATGTATAAAGTCTCGGGCAACATGGGCGATTATGAAAAGGCCCTTGAAATGGCAAAGAACACTGCCCGCGCCGAAGCTTTCATGACACAGCGCGGCGTCAAGTGGGACGGCCGCCTGCTGAAATTAGGCGGTCACTCTCAGCCTCGTGTTCTCGTTTCCGAAGGTGACGGAGCCGGTCTGCTGAATGCTCTGTGGACTTACATGAAAGGTTTGAAGAACGTCACTGTCCGCACCCATGTGAAGGCCGATGAAGTTCTCTTTAACGATAAAGGCGTCGCGGTCGGCGTCAAGGTCAGAGAAAAATATTTCTTTGATACCCCTGAAACCGACGACAACGAAAACAAGACCGGTGTGGAAAAACGCATCGAAGCTAAGAAAGGCGTGATTTTCGCTACCGGCGGCTACGCCAGAGACAAAGCATTCCGCTCTTCAGAGGTTCCGTTCTTAGCAGGCGTTGCAACCACCACAAACCCGGGCGCAACCGCCGGAGCTCTGAAGATTTTAGTTAACGCCGGTGCCCAGCCGATGCACTTGTCTCTCTTTCGCTTTGCTTATCCGCTGCCGACGGAAGATATGATTTGGGGCATGATGGTCGATCCCGCCACCGGTCGCCGCTTCATCAATGAAGGCTTAACAAGAAATGCGCTTGCACAGGCGGTTCTTCTGAAGAGACTGCAGAACGGAGACAAGAAACCGTTTATCATCTACGATGAAAAATCTCTGGGTAAATTCCACAACCTCAACCGTGTCCAGCGCAGCCTTAACGGCTTAAACGGCATCGACGGCACAATGGTCAAGTACGACAATCTGAGCGAACTTTGCAAGGCTTTCGGCGCTGATCCAAAGGTCGTTGAAGACGAGCTTGTTAAATACAACGCCATGATCACGGAAGGCAAGGACGCTCAGTTTGATAAACCGCTTGAACGTTCCGGCCGCAAGGTTGAAGCGCTCGACCTGAAGGGACCGCTCTTTGCGATGGTAATTAACCCCAGACTGAACTACACACCGGGTGGAATCCGCACGGATTTACAAGGCAGAGCAATTGCGCTGAAAGACGGTAAACCGATCGAAGGTTTGTATGTGGTCGGAGAAGCCAGCGGCGGACTGCACGGTCAGGAACGTATGACCGGCTGCTCGATGCCTGAATGCGCAGTCTTCGGCATGATTGCCGGTGAAAGTGCCGCTCAACGCAAAAGTATCTAGGAGGAAGCCATGAAATTTATTTATAAAGCCGCACTCTTAATCTGCTCGTCCGTTTTCGCTATGTCCGTTCAGGCCGCTGGAATGCCGCAGTCCAGCAAGCATGCTCAGCGCGGTGTGAACTGCACGCAGTGCCATACCACCGGAAAGTTTGAACCGGTCGAAACAAAACAGTGTCAGACCTGCCATAACCAGGATCAGCTGGCCCAAAAAACCGACCGCCTCAACTACATTTCACGCATGAAGAATCCGAAGACCGGCGAAGTCAAAGAGCACCTCGCCCGAATCAATCCTCATGACAGCTATCACTTCGGCAAGACGGAAGACTGCACCGACTGCCACCGTGAACATCGTCCGAGCGTTAACGACTGCGCCACCTGCCATGACGTCAAAGCTTGGAATATGAAAGATCCGAAGTAAAAGAATCCCTCCTTGGTCTCTCCTAGAGACCAAAAAAGCTCGGCTACTGTATCTTCAGCCGAGCTCTTTTTATGGGAAGCTTTCACAAATTACTGAGGACGTTTCGGGCAGATTTTCATTACGGATACCAATCGGGATCATTTGGATAAAATATTGAAGAAGATAGAAAGAGAATA
>URYO01000080.1 GCA_900552195.1 uncultured Sutterella sp.
ATAACTAGCTGGGCAATTCGTTCCATTGGCTCGATGGTGAAGGGTGTCTGAGAACGGTTCCAGCAGGAGACCATTAATTCGCCCTGGTAGTCCGAGTCAATAAGTCCGACTAAGTTGCCGAGCACTATGCCGTGTTTATGACCGAGACCCGAACGAGGGAGGATTAAAGCTGCATAACCGGGATCGCCGATGTAGATCGCAAGACCGGTTTTGATGAGCTTGGTTTCACCGGGCTGGAGGACCAGCGGTTCATCCATCACGGCACGAAGATCTAATCCGGCAGAGCCGAGCGAAGCGTAGCTTGGCATTTTTTCGCGGATCTTCGGATCCAAAATCTTAATTTGAAGTTTCATAGGATTAAATCACTCTCTTTTTAAGAAGGTCGGCAAGGGCTTCAATAATCTCTTCGGCAAGTTCGGCTTTAGAACTGAGCTCTTTGGCCTCGATTCCGTTTTTGGTGACAAAAGAAGCCTGATTTTGGGTACTTCCGATCGCAGACGCCGGATTGACGACAATCATATCCGCCGCTTTAGAGTCGAGCTTCTTGCGTGCGTTTTCAGCAAGATTGTCTGTCTCGGCAGCAAAACCGATAACCGCCGAGCACAGGCCGGAATGGCCGACATAGGAAAGAATGTCGGGATTTTTAATAAGCTTGATCGTTAATGTATCCTGACCTTTTTCCTTCTTGAGTTTGCTTTCCGAGTATTCGACCGGACGCCAGTCGCCTACCGCAGCGACGCCGATAAAGGTATCGGGCGTGTGTTCAGCCAGTTCTTTTTTGACTGCCTCAAACATCTCTTGAGCCTGCCGAACGGGGATAACCGCTGCTTTGTCCGGGTAGGACACGCAAACCGGACCGCTGACAATCGTGACCTCGGCGCCGGCGCGAATTGCAGCGGCAGCAATAGCAGCTGCCTGTCGCCCGGAAGATCCGTTGGTGATCCCTCGAACCGGATCAAAAGGCTCAAATGTCGGGCCCGCAGTCATTAGGACTTTCTTTCCGGAAAGGATCGAAGGTGTAAAAAAGGCTTCAACATCTTCCAGAATTTGTGCCGGTTCCCGCAGACGTCCCTCACCGACATCTCCGCAGGCCTGGTTGCCGGCTTCCGGACCGGAAAACAGAACGCCATCCCCTTTTAGGGTTCGAACGTTTCGAACCGTCGCCGGATTTCTCCACATCTGCACGTTCATAGCCGGGCAAAGCATCAGCGGACACTCCCGTGCAAGCAAGGTGCTGGAAACCAAGTCGTCGGCAATACCGTTAGCTGCTTTCGCGATGATATTGGCCGTTGCCGGAGCGACGACGATAAGATCCTTATTCTTGCGAAGAGAAATATGCGGAAGCCGCATTTTAGGATCCCACATATCCTCGGCGACCGGCTTCCCGCTGAGTGTCTCAAACGTCAGCGGCCCAACAAACTGCGCAGCCGCTTTGGTCATCATGACCTCAACATCGGCGCCGGCTTTCACGAGCAGACGGAGAAGTTCACAGGCTTTGTATGCGGCGATACCGCCTGTGACGCCTAAAAGGATATGTTTTCCCTGAAGAGACATTTTCAATCTCCGATTAATTCTTCTTTCCGAAGAACTCAGCCAGGACGACAATGCCGGCGCCGCAGCAAATGCAGATATCGGCGACATTGAAAGCCGGCCAATGGTAGGAGCCTACATGGAAGTCTAAAAAGTCTACGACTACACCGATAGTGAATCGGTCCCAGGCGTTGCCGAGCGCGCCGGAAAGAACCAGAGCAAGACCCAGACAAAGAAATTTGCGGGAGCTGTTGCGGGCAATGATCACGCAGATCACCAAGCTCACAACGATGGCAAGTCCGGCAAAAAGCGGACGCTGCCAGCCGCCGGCATCGGCTAAGAAGGAAAAAGCTGCCCCGCTGTTGTACGCGACGACTAAATTGAAGAAATCCGTGATTCGATCGACATCACCGGTAATGAGGCGATGCTGAATCCAGTTTTTGGTCCACTGATCGAAACCGGTTAATGCCAGTGCAAAAACCAGCCAGCCCAAGAGGGCCGGCCAGTTCCACTGTCTAACGGAAGAGACAGTTTTTCTCATTAGGCAAAGCGTCTGGTTTCAGGCGTGCCGAAGAGGTTGCCGACGCAGCGGCAGCACAGTGTCGGATAGTTTTTATCCTCACCGACGCTTTCCTTGTACTGCCAGCAGCGTTCGCACTTCTTGGCTTCGCTGGGTTTTACCGTAATGACGCGCTCAGGGCTGACGCCGTCAAGTGTGACTTTGCTGGTAATCATAACGAAAGCAGCTTCGTCTCCCAAACCCTTGATCAGGTCGTATTCTTCCTGCGGCAGCTTCAGAGAAACTTCAGCCTGCAGAGAAGAACCGATCAGACCTTTTTCACGCTGACGTTCGATTTCCATCTGAACGTTCGAACGAAGATCTCGGATGATGGACCACTTGTTGAGCAGTTCAACGCCTTCCTTAACATTCGGCAGCTCGGCATAGCGTTCAACGAAGATCGTGCCTTTGTTTTCCGGATTGAAGACGGCGTAAGCCTCTTCAGCGGTAAACGAAAGCGCTGGAGCAAGCAGTTTCAAGAGCGCATCCGTGATGTACCACAAAGCGGTCTGAGCAGAGCGACGAGCCGCGCTGTCAGGTGCAGTGGTATAGAGACGATCCTTGAGGATATCCAAGTAGAAGCCGCCCAAGTCGCCGCTCGCAAAGAGCTGCAGAGCTGCATAAGCAGTGTGGAACTGGTAATGGTCGTACTTGTCCAGAATTTCTTCCTGAAGCGATTTCATGCGGGCAATGGCCCAGCGATCCAATTCAACCATTTCTTCAACAGGGACGGCATCTTTCTTGATGTCGAAGTCGCTGGTGTTGGCAAGCAGGAAGCGGATCGTGTTTCTGAAGCGGCGATAAGCGTCAACAGTTCCCTTAAGGATCTTTTCGCCCAGAGAAATTTCTCCGGTGTAGTCAGAAGAGGCAACCCACAGACGAAGAATTTCGGCACCGTACTTGTCGTTGATTTCAGACGGAGCAATGACGTTGCCGAGAGACTTACTCATCTTGCGGCCTTGTTCGTCAACGGTGAAGCCGTGGGTCAGAAGTCCTTTGTACGGAGCACGGCCGTCGATGGCACAGCCCGTGAGCAGAGAAGAATGGAACCATCCGCGGTGCTGGTCGCTGCCTTCAAGATACAAGTCAGCCGGATAAGTCAGCTTATCGGCGTGAGAACCCCTCATCACGGTCATGTGGGTTGTACCGGAGTCAAACCACACGTCGAGCGTGTCTTTGGACTTCTCGTACATTTCCGCTTCAAGATCCGTAAGTTCGGTCGGTGTCAGACGAGTCCAGGCTTCGATGCCTTCTTTTTCAACGATGTCGGCAACCTTGTTAAGGATCTTCATCGTTTCCGGATGCAGTTTGCCGGTTTCCTTATGGATGAGGAAGGGCAGAGGAACGCCCCAGTTTCTCTGACGGGAAATACACCAGTCAGGACGGTTGGCGATCATGTTGTGCAGACGGACTTCGCCCCACTCGGGAACGAACTGGGTTGCTTCAACTGCTTCTAAAGCCGTCTTGCGCAGAGGATCTTTCGGATCGTTTTCGTTGACGACGCCCTGAGTATCGGCATTGGCCTCGTCCATGCGGATAAACCACTGGTTGGTGGCGCGATAGATCAGAGGAGTCTTATGACGCCAGCAGTGCATGTAGCTGTGGACGATTTCGCCGCGGGACAGCAGATTGCCGGTAACGGCGATGGTATCCAAGATCTTGTTCTTGGCTTTCCAGACGTTTAAGCCGCCGAACAGCGGAAGAGAAGCGGCGTATTCGCCGTTGCCCTGAACCGGATTCAGAATCTCGTCGTTGGTGAAGCCGGCGCTCTTGCAGGAGATGTAGTCATCGACACCGTAAGCAGGCGCAGAGTGGACGATACCGGTACCGGAAGTGGACTCGACGTAATCAGCCAGAAGGACCGGAGAGAAGCGATCGTAGAAGGGGTCGAGCGTTGCCAAAGGATGTTTGAAGCGGATACCCTTGAAGGCTTCGCCTTTTGCCTTGGCGATAACTTTGCCTTCCATGCCGTAGCGCTTGAGGGCTTCTTCGTAGAGGCCTTCGGCGAGGATGAAGTTATGGTTCGGAGTTTCAACGAGAACGTACTCCAGATCCGGATGCATGTTCAATGCCTGGTTGGCAGGAATGGTCCAGGGTGTCGTTGTCCAAATAACGACGGCGGTCGGTTTTTCCAGTTTGACGCCGAAGACGTCTTCGAGCTTGCCTTTGTCCTCGTCGGAGATCGGGAAAGCAACGTCTAATGTCGGAGACTGACGGTCCTTATATTCAACCTCGGCTTCAGCTAAAGCGCTCTGGCAGTCGAAACACCAGTTCACGGGTTTCAGGCCGCGGTAGATAAATCCTTTGCCGAGAATTTCGCCTAAAGCACGAATTTCTTCGGCTTCGGTTTCCGGACGCATGGTAAGGTACGGATCATTCCAGTCGCCGAGCACGCCGAGCCTCTGGAAGCCGGCCATCTGTGCCTTCACTTGCTCTTTGGCATAAGCACGGCACTTGGCCATGACTTCTTCTTTAGGAAGATTCTTACCGTATTTCTTTTCGATCTGAATTTCAATCGGCATACCGTGGCAGTCCCAGCCCGGTACGTACGGAGCATCAAAGCCTTCCAGCGTTTTGGATTTAAGAATGATGTCCTTCAAAATCTTGTTGACTGCGTGGCCGACGTGAATGTTTCCGTTGGCATAGGGAGGGCCGTCATGCAGAAGGAAGCGTTTTTCGCCTTTGCGTGCGGCACGAACTTTACCGTACACATCCTTTTCCAGCCATTCTTTAATCCAGGCCGGTTCGCGCTTGGGAAGATTGCCGCGCATCGGGAACGGTGTGTCAGGCAAATTCAGAGGATATTTTTTATCTTCAGCCTGAGGCTGTTTTTTCTGAGAAGAATCAGTCATGTTAGTCCTTGGCCCCCTCGGGCTCTTCAAGGGTTAATCGAAAATCAGATACGAAGTCCTAAGATCTGTTTGGCTTTGAGCTGATCATCGGCAATCGCTGCACGGAGTTCTTCAAGAGAACCGAACTTTTTCTCATCCCGAATCTTGGAGAAGAATTCGACCTTAACATCCTGGTCGTAAAGATCACCGTGGAAATTGAAGAGATGAGTTTCCAGAAGATACTCGCCGTGATCGTCTACCGTCGGTCTTCTTCCGACACAGGCCACGCCTTCAATCGGACGAGGTCCGATACCGTGCGCTTTGACGGCATAAACGCCTTCAATGGCAGGTTTGGCCTTGGAATGCGGCGGCAGAATACGCTGATTGATCGTCGGGAATCCGAGCGTGCGTCCGAGCTGTTTGCCGTGGAGAACCCGGCCGCTGATCATGTAAGGACGTCCTAACATGTAGTTGGCAGTCGGAATATCGCCTTCGGCTAAAGCATGGCGAATGCGGGAGCTCGAGATCGGCGCATGCGTGTGATAGAGCATCGGCATGGGATGAACTTCGAAGTGAAATTCTTTTCCCAGCTGCTCCAAAAGCTTGATGTCGCCGGCGCGTTTGTCGCCGAAACGGAAATTTTCTCCGACGGTCACCCAGCGGGCATGAAGTCCGTCCACAAGGATTTCCTTCACAAAGTCGTAGGGAGAGAGCGAAGCTAAATGTTCGTTAAAGCGAAGAATGTAAACACGTTGGATACCGCAGGCTTCGATGGCTTCCACTTTATCGTGCAGACTCGAGATACGGCGCGGAGCGTCTTCGGGATTAAAAAATTCGCGCGGATGAGGTTCGAAAGTTAATACGGCCGGGCAGAGCAGTCTGGCGTGCGCTGCTTCAACAACTTCATGAAGAAGAGCTTGGTGGCCGCGGTGAACTCCGTCGAAGTTTCCGATGGCAACCGCACAGTCAAGCCGTTCTTCAGGACTCGGCAGTCCCCTAAAAACCTTTTTCATCCTTAGTTTCCGTGAACAAAATAATCAGTCTCAAAAAACAGAGTTCGGACACGAGCAAGAAATCGGTCCGAACAACTGATTATAAAAGACGCTTGCCGACGGCTTAGGCCAATAAATATGAAAATTCTTGTTAGAAAAGCCTTTTCTTTCAAAACCAACGGAGAACAGTGGCAAAATCTCTCCGTCATCGCCTCCATCTAAATAAACACCAAAATCTACTTCTTTTACAACCTCCAGCTGGTTGTATTT
>URYO01000081.1 GCA_900552195.1 uncultured Sutterella sp.
ATCAAAGAAGAAAGAAAGCCGTAGCACATGATAATGACAATCTGTGCCCAGGTATCTCCGCCGAGCCAGCCTGAAACTTCTCCGTAAATCCATTGGATCAATCCTCCGATAGTGGCGATCAAGACAAAACCTAAATCTGTGATTCGTGCCAGCTGACCAAATTTGATTCGTTCGACCGAGTAGTCAGCAGCCTTTTGATGGGCTTCTAACGTAATCTTGCCGGCAAAAGCTGCAGGAACTGCACCTCGGTTAATCTGAATCGACCGTACCTGACGTCTGTCCAGATAGTATTTGAGAACAAAGTTCCCGAATAAAAATAAAAGAAAGACAATCTCAAAAATTTCTGCTGAGTTCATTGTTCTGATTAGAAAAAAATTGATCCGAAAATTATAGGTGACTAAGTGTTGTGCGCTCAAAGTATGCACAGAGTTGAGCGGAGCATCGCAATGAACTAAACGCCGTGGATATACTAGATTTTTGGTAACTCAATAGACTTAAGGAGGTCAACCATGATTTCCTTTCAAAGCCTGAAGCTCTTGGCGGCTTCCTCATTCCTCGCGGTGTGTGTTTCTTTGCCGTCCCATGCCGGAGTTCATGTTAATGTTAACGTCGGTATCGGAACGCCCGGCTACTATGGAGTCCTGCCCATCCAAGGCGTGACGCCTTCTTTGTGGAATGCCAATCCGATTGTAGCGATCGGCGCGGCATTGGCGGGCGCCCCGATTTATCTGACCGTCCCCGATAATCATCGCCGTCATTGGAGACGTTACTGTGCCGAATATGGTGCCTGCGGCGCTCCCGTGTATTTTGTGAAACGCAGTTGGTACAACAAGCATTATCGTCGTGCCACTCCTCCGCCGCCACCTCCCGGCCCAGGTTATGCACCTCCGCCTCCACCTCCGCGGTATCATGCTGTTCCTCCTCGACACTATGGAGCACCACCGCCCCCGCCGCCGGGCAGACATGCAAGGCCGAAACACGATAGGGGTCCGCAATGGGATCATCGTCCGCCGCCTCGTGGCCCGCATGCCGGTCCTAGACCCGCGAAAGGTCATGACTGGGATGACCATCGCGGCCCCGGGCGTAAAAGAGGCCATCATAAAGACGACTAGAGCTTTGAATCCGATGTTCCGACAGCTCGGATTCTCTTCGTTTGTTCTAAAATGCCACGAAAGATCGATTAATACAAAGAGAGAAATATGAGCAATAACGGTTTTGGAGTCGAAAGAGATCCGCTGTTCAACGAGAACAATCTGATATGGATGGACCTGGAGATGACCGGCCTAGAGCCCCAGATCAACCGCATCCTTGAAATGGCGGCCGTCATTACCGATCCTCAGCTCAATGTGATTGCCGAAGGACCGGTGGTCGCAATCCATCAGGATGCTGCCATTCTCTCCAACATGGACTCTTGGAATACCGCTACACATACCCGAAGCGGCCTTGTCAATCGCTGTCTGGAAAGCAAAGTCACGGAAGACGAAGCCGCTCAAATCTTTATTGACTTCTTCTCCAAGTACGTGCCGGCAGGAAAGAGCCCCTTGTGCGGCAATTCCATCGGTCAGGACCGCCGTTTCATGGCACGCTGGACACCGCGTCTGGAGCAGTTCTTCCATTACCGCAACCTCGACGTTTCTTCGTTCAAAGAATGCGTCAAACGCTGGTCTCCGGAAGTAATGAAGAAATATCAGAAGACTTCCCGTCACGAAGCCTTATCCGATATTTATGATTCCGTCGAGGAACTTCGTTTCTATCGTCAGGAAATCATGAAGATCTGATCGTTTTCATGAAACCAAAAACACGAAAGCCTCGGAAATCCCGAGGCTTTCGCGCTATTTAGAAGCGATTAAGACTTCTTCGGTTCTCTGTTGAGCCGGAGAATCAGAGAGGAGGTATCAAATCTGCCTCCGCCCATGTTCTGAACTTCACCATAGAACTGATCGACAAGTGCGGTCAGAGGAAGGTCTGCGCCGGTCTTGCGGGCCTGCTCTAAGCAGATGCCTAAATCCTTGCGCATCCAGTCCACAGCAAATCCGAAATCAAACTTGCCTTCAATCATTGTGTCGCCGCGGCGATGCATCTGCCAGGAAGAAGCGGCACCTTTACCGATCACATCCAGAACCGTGTGCATGTTGATGCCCGCGGTCTGCCCGAAAGCAATCGCTTCTGCTAAGCCCTGAACAACGCCGGCGATACAGATCTGATTGCACATCTTGGCAAGCTGTCCGGAGCCGACCGGTCCGATTCTGCGAATCGAGCACGCAAAAGCGTCCGCAATCGGTTTGACGCGTTCAATGATTTCTGCATCTCCGCCGCACATTACGGTAAGACTGCCGCTGACTGCGCCGTCCTGGCCGCCGGAAACCGGCGCATCGACAAAATGCAGTCCTAAAGATTCAGCTTGGGCTGCCATTTCTTTAGCGACTTCAGCTGAATCCGTAGTGGCATCCCAGAGGACGGCGTCTTTTTTCATGCCGGCGAAAGCGCCGTTTTCTCCGAGAAGCACACTGCGCAGATCGTTGTCATTGCCGACACAAGTAAAGACGACGTCTGCATCCTGAGCCGCCTCACGAGGTGTGGGTGCAGATTTGCCGCCGAATTTTTCTACCCAGGCTTCGGCCTTGGAGGCTGTGCGGTTATAGACAGTCACCTGACAGCCGGCATGCAGGAGATGTCCTGCCATCGGAAAGCCCATTGTGCCCAGGCCGATAAAGGCTACTTTGGTTCCTGCAGGAACCGGGGAATAGTCTTTAACTTGAAAATACATTAGCGAACACCTCTGATTTTTGTGATTTCTCCGGCAACTTTAACAACACGGCGAGCGAGTGAAGCGGTCGGATCCACAATGGCGGCATGTCCGTCTCCGAGCTTGATGTTGTCAGTTTCTTCCAGAATTAAAGGCAGCTCCGTGCAGCCGAGAATAAGAGCTTGAGCGCCTTTATCTCTGACCAAATGCTCGGCAGCTTTAAGCAGAACTTTTTTGCAATGGCCGTCGGTAAAGCCGGCTTTGACGCCTTTTTCACCGTAAATAGCTTCCATGACCATGGCCTGATGCTCTTTATCAGGAACGACCATGGCAAGTTTCATGGATTTGGCTTTGCGGCCGTAAATGCCTGTCTCAATGGTTCCGTCAGTGGCCATCAAGCCGATGACGACATCCGGTCCGAATTTATCGCGGATCTCTTCGAGCGTTACCTGCTGCATATTGATGAGCGGAACGCTTAAGTGCGGGACGATGGTTTCAAAGTAAGCGTGCGCGGTATTGCAGGCAATCACGATTGCGTCAACCGCATCTTTTTCGAGCTTGCGGCAAGCGGCATACAAAGAAAGTGTGGGATCCACGCCGCCGTGAAGCAGGTATTTGGTACGGTCAGGAATCTGGGGATTCTGTTCGACGGCAACTTTGATGTGTTCCTGGTCATTCTTAGCAGGAGTTGCCTTAGTAATTTTGTCGTAAAGGTCGACAGTGGCAGCCGGTCCGAGACCGCCGACAATACCGATCTTGAAGGGTTTAGGAAGTTTTTCCCAATCGGTGAAGCAAAGGTAGGAAACGTAGGCGCTCATGGAATCCAAAACGTTGTAACCCTCGGACTTCAGAGCGGCCGCAAATAATGCCTGCATGACGCAAGTCGGGAAAACCAATTCGGCGCCTTCGCTCAGAAGGTTAGAGCAGACTTTGCCGAAGAGTTCACAGGCTTTCTTCTGATCGGGAATCACTGCACAGTGAGAGCCGCTTTCGAGTTCGTCGAACACTTCGAGCATAGCTTCGCTCGGATAAACCCATTCCACAGGGACTTCGCGGCTGACGGTTTCTGTAATGAGTTTGGCTTTATCTGTACCCGGACGGCCGAGATAACCGAGTTTCTTAACAGGATTCTTCTTGAGCTCTTCGATGCAGGCCTGAAGGATATCCGTCACAGGAGTTGTGATTTCTGTTTGAACTTCATTTAAGAAACTGATGTTTCTGAAGTTGCACAGTGCAATGACTTGAGCGCCTTTTTCGATGAGCTGATACGACTCTTCCAAAACGCGAATCTTAACGTCGCCTTCTTGGACTAACTTCGGAGCGTCTGTATCCGGGGAAGACCAGTCGAGATCCACAAGTTCAATGCGGGGACGTGAACCGTCAGGAAGGAATGTGGATTGGAGCCTTTCTTTCAAGGCGCGTACGAAGGGGGCGGGACTAAAACTTTGGCTGATGCCGATGACTTTATGGTTCATAGTTACTCACCGTTGTTAGATTTGGATAAGTATAGAGCCGCTGTAACGTTTTGACACCTCTAATTTTCCTTAATAGCTTCGGCGCCAGGCATTCATTGGAGAAACAAAAGAATTGAGCCCGCATATTACGGGCTCAAAAGCAAGAATCATAGAAAAAACCGAAGTCTTCGGTCATGAAAAACATCGTTCTCTATTTTTGTCCGTCATTCTTAGGCTGGCTGTAATGATGGTGGTTAGAGCTTCTCTGTTCTCCGGTGACGTCCGAAACGATGTCGGATTCAATCGAATTTTTAGACAGCTTCTTAAGAACGGTCTCGGTTTTGGCGGTCGGCTGGTCTTTATCGTTGACCGTGGCAGAAACGGACAGCCAAGTCTTGCTCATCGCAATACCAACGGCAATAACAACCGGTCCCAGAATAATGCCCATGAATCCGAACGCCAGCACGCCGCCGAATACGCCTAAATAGATGAGCGACAAGGGCAGGGAAGCGCCCTTGGAAATCAGGATCGGCTTTAAGAAGTTATCCACACTGGAGACTGCAAGCGAACCCCAAAGCACGAGGAAGATCGCCATGCCGACTTCGCCTTTGTAATAGAGCCAGAAAGCAGCAGGACCCCAAACTAAGGGAGGCCCGATAGGAACGGCAGATAAGACGAACACTGCGACACCCAATGTGATGGCGCCGGGAACACCTGCGATCCAGAAGCCGATTAAGGCAACGACGCCTTGGCCTGCAGCACTTCCGACAATGCCGAAGACGACGCTGCGGGTTGTGTTGACGATAATGTCGCGAACTTCGGCACCGATGCTGCCGCTCATGCGCGTTAAGAGTGCCAAAGATTTTTGAGAAAGGACTTCGCCGTCGCGATAGAAGAAGAAAATCACGAACAGCATGAGGAATAACTGGAGAAGTCCGTCGCCTAACATCACGGCACCTGCAAGAGCCGCGCGGCTCACAGGATCAAAGAGCTTTTGTGCAATGGCGGCGAGCTCCTCTTTATTGCCCAGCAGATGTGCAGCTTGTGTGTAGGCCCATTCACCGACAAAGGGAATTTCCCTGAGTTCTTCTGGAACAGTAAAGCCGGAGGCAATCCATTCACGCACATAACGAATTAAGGTCGGGATTTCCTGGGCCGATACTAAAGATAATCCGGCAATCGGAAGCACAATAAGGATGGCCAGCAGGGACACCATGATCAGTGTCGCAACAAGATTCCTGCCTCCGACTTCCTTTCGGACTCGTTTAAAGAGAGGCCAAGAGACGATCGCGATCACAGCCGCAACCGACATCGCTGTTGCAAAGGGCCAAACGACTAAAAAACAGCCGATGGCGATGAATGAACCGAAGAGAAACCGCACCACATAATCGGCACGGTCCCTGAGGGAAGGCAATAGCATGGCTCTCAATAAAAAATGATTTAGGGAAATTTTAGTTGAAATGTGCTTTGCAACACGGAGTTGTTCTGATTTTAGGCACTAGGGAGCTTCTTCATCGAACAGCAAGGTTTCGTCCCTTGATTGAGCAGGTACTGACTGCCCCATTCGTACATCGACTCTAGAATCGGCCGAAGAGAGGTTCCCAGCGGCGTTAGGGAGTATTCAACTTTCGGAGGAACGACGGCATAAACCTTTCTGATGAGCAGTCTGGCATCTTCCAGCTCTCGAAGCTGCTGAGTCAGCATTTTTGGCGTTGCCGACGGAATCAGCCGACGCAGTTCGGAAAAGCGTAGTGTCTTGCCGATGAGGTTCCAAAGAATAAGCGTTTTGTATTTGCCGCCGATCAAAGAGAGTGTGGCTTCAACGGGACAATGGAACTCTTCAGACTGAAAAGCTTCAGAGGGTTCGGATTTAACTTTATCCATAATATCTAAAAAGTAACAGCATACATCACTACATTAGAATGCGCAAAGATAAACCTTTTCATAAGTAAACCGGATTTTTAAAGAGAATA
>URYO01000082.1 GCA_900552195.1 uncultured Sutterella sp.
GACAGTGAGATAACACTGTTTGGTGAATTTAGAATAACGTGGGTGCTTATAAAGACCGATGACTCAGACGGATATCAAACCGTTTACTAAAGAAGATCTCGAGAAGGCTGATGTGCAGCTGCTTCGTGACGGTCGATGGGGAAATGCTCGAGTGTCTGTAGCTAACGTCAATGGTGAGCGCTGGACGATCAAAGATTTTTCCAATCGACACTGGCTTGTTAAAAACAGCTTTGCAAAGTTTGTGCTCTGGCGCGAACTAAAAGCGGTTCGTAAGCTTCACGGCCTCGAAGGTGTTCCGACGGAAGCCTTTATGGTGACGCCGCACATGCTTGCAATTGAATACATTCCCGGACGAGTTCTGAATCGTGTTCCGAAAGAAGAAGTTTCCCCGGCCTTCTTGGAAGAGTGCGAAGAGATTATTCGATCGATCCATGCCCGGCATCTGGTTCATTTGGATACTCGCGGAACCAGCAATTGGGTGATGCAGGTAAACGGAAAGCCCGCGTTGATTGATTTTCAAGCCAGCGTGGATACGCAGGGTCTTCCAAAAAAAATTCGTTCTTTTATGGAAGACATGGATATCGGCGGTGTTTATAAGAAGTGGAAGAAGTATTGCCCGAAAGAGATGGGCGAATTTCGCGAAAAGGAAAACGAGCGCATTGCCAAACTTAGAAAGCTTTGGATTCTGCGCGGATACTTCGGCGTGAAAAAACACAACGCCAAGCACGGCAAGCCGATTGATAACTAATTTATTAAGACTTATAACCAGCTTATTTTTATGGCTCAATTTGTATACACAATGAACCGCGTGGGCAAAATTGTTCCGCCCAAGCGTCAAATTCTTAAAGACATTTCTTTGTCTTTCTTCCCGGGCGCCAAAATCGGCGTCTTAGGTTTAAACGGCGCCGGTAAATCTACGCTGCTCAAGATTATGGCCGGCGTGGACACCGAGATTGAAGGCGAAGCCATTCCGATGCCCGGCATCAAGATCGGCTACCTGCCTCAGGAACCGATTCTTGATCCTGAGAAAACCGTTCGCGAAACCGTTGCCGAAGGTTTAGGCGACATTTTCGACGCTCAGGAAAAACTGAACAAAGTTTATGAGGCTTATGCCGATCCTGACGCTGATTTTGACGCCTTAGCTGCAGAGCAGGCTCGCCTGGAAGCTATCATCGCGACCGGGGGTACCAACGCTGATACGCAGATGGAAATCGCGGCTGACGCACTTCGTCTTCCGCCTTGGGACGCTAAGATCGGCAATCTCTCCGGCGGTGAAAAGCGCCGTGTTGCACTCTGCCGTCTGCTGCTGTCCAAGCCGGATATGCTTCTTCTTGACGAACCGACCAACCACCTGGACGCAGAAAGTGTGGACTGGCTCGAACAGTTCCTCCAGCACTTCCCCGGAACTGTGGTTGCTGTGACCCACGACCGTTACTTCCTGGACAACGCTGCCGAGTGGATCCTTGAATTGGACCGCGGGCACGGTATCCCCTGGAAGGGCAACTATTCTTCCTGGCTTGATCAGAAAGAACAGCGCTTAGAGCTGGAACAGAAGAAAGAAGACGCCCGCATCAAGGCAATGAAGCACGAGCTTGAATGGGTTCGTCAGAACGCCAAGGGCAGACAGGCCAAGAGCAAGGCTCGTCTGAACCGCTTCGAAGAAATGTCGAGCTACGAATATCAGAAGCGCAACGAGACCAACGAAATCTTCATTCCGGTGGCTGACCGCCTCGGCGATAAAGTGATCGAATTCAAGAATGTTTCGAAGGGCTTCGGTGACCGTCTCCTGATTGACGACCTGAGCTTCTCCATTCCTCCCGGAGCGATTGTCGGCGTGATCGGCCCGAACGGTGCTGGTAAATCCACGCTCTTCAAGATGATCACAGGTAAAGAAACACCGGATTCCGGCGAAATCGATATCGGACCGACCGTCAAACTCAGCGCTGTTTCTCAGACACGTGAGTCTCTTCCGAACGACAAGACCGTTTGGGAAGCTGTTTCCGACGGTTTGGATATCCTGAAGGTCGGTAAATTCGAAATGCCGAGCCGTGCTTATCTCGGCCGCTTCAACTTCAAGGGCGGAGATCAGCAGAAGATCGTCGGAACACTCTCCGGCGGTGAACGCGGACGTCTCCACATGGCTAAGACACTGCTTGCCGGCGGCAACGTTCTTCTTCTTGACGAGCCGTCTAACGACTTGGATGTTGAAACACTGCGTGCTTTGGAAGAAGCATTGCTGGAATTTGCGGGCTGCGCCATGGTCATTTCTCACGACCGCTGGTTCTTAGACCGTATCGCCACTCATATCCTGGCTTTTGAAGGCGACTCCAAGGTCGAGTTCTTTGCCGGCAACTACACTGAGTACGAAGCCGACAAGAAACGCAGACTCGGAGATGCAGCAACACCGCACAGACTGCGCTTCAAGCCGCTCAAACACTAAGAGTCGATATGACTATTGCTCAAGGGAAGATTTCTCTTGACGACTGGGGCTGTGCATACAGCCCCGAGTTCGGAGATGTATATGCGTCCAAAGACGGGGCTTACGAACAGTCCCGTTTTGTTTTTTTGGGCGGAAACCGGCTGCCTGAGAGGTGGCAGGGAAAGGCTCAGTTCACGATCGTTGAGAACGGGTTCGGCCTCGGCACAAACTTTTTGACGACGCTGAAGGCGTGGCGAGAGGATCCGAAAAGGAGCGGCAAGCTTTTTTACTTGGCGATCGAGGGCTTTCCTCTCCAGGGAACAGACATCAAGACATTTGCATCTTCGGCGCTAAGAGCGGAGGCTGAAGAACTGGCCTACAAGTGGCCCACGGTGACGCCCGGTGTTCATCGTCTGACTTTTGACGGCGGACGTGTAGTTTTAGACCTTTATTTCATGCCGGCATCTGCCGCAGCTAAGAAATTGCCCGGCGCTTTTGATGCGTTCTATCCGGACGGATTTTCTCCGAAGAAGAATCCCGAGATGTGGGAGCCGAGGCTTCTCAAGGCAATTTGTTCTCATGCTAAAGAAGACGCGACGCTCGCGACCTGGTGCGTCGCTTCTGCCGTGAGAAAAGCTTTTAACGAAGCCGGCTTTACGATCCAAAAAGTTCCAGGTTTTGGGCATAAGTCAGAGATGACCGTTGGGCGCTTTGAACCTAAGTTCAAGCATCGTCGATCAACCGCTTTTTTGAGTACAGCGAATGAACCTCAAACAGCGATTGTGATCGGAGCCGGTCTGGCCGGTTCCGCTGTGGCTTGCGAGCTGGCAAGCCGAGGCGTCAAAGTGCAAGTGATTGATGCGGGTCCGGTGGGAGCCTCAGGCGCTTCTGCGCTTCGTTGGGGTGTGGTACATGCTCAGCCCTCCGGAGACGATAATCAGCTGTTCAGGCTGACAAGGTCAGGCTTGGAGAAGCTGCAGGAAGAACTGAGCAGCTATCCGGAGTTAGTCCGGACGTCGGGCCTTTTCCAGATGGCCAGAGATGAAGGTGAACTTCAAAAATGGCAGCAGTGGTTTGCACAGTCAAAACCATTTGCTTTTCCGAATGACTTCCTTCGGTTGATGTCGGCGGAAGAAGCAAAATCAAAAATCGGTCTAAAGCCTCGGTTGGGCGGCCTTTGGCACGAGGGCGCCGGAATCGTTGCCGTCGCTGAGTGGGTAAGGGCGCGATTGAATCGTTCAGGTACATCTTTGCTGTTGAACACCCGGGTAGGTTCTCTATCGAAGCACGATCAAAAGTGGCAGGCCAAAGATGCTTTCAGACAAATCATCGCAGAGGCGGACGTGGTGGTTGTGTGCTGTGCGGCGGAAACTGCAAATCTTCTTCCCGGGATCGAACTTCCGTTAACCCGATGGAAAGGCAGATTGTCACTGCTTTGTGACGGCGCTTTAGCGGACTTAAAAGGCGCAGTGACCGGGCCCGGCTATGCGATTCATAGTCCTGACAGCTGGATCGGGGTCGGTGCAACCTATGAAAGCTCCGACAAACAGATGTCACCGCAAGAAGCACATCTAAAGAATCTTTCTCACTTAAAGGATTTATTTCCGCAATTAAGCCACGCAGATGCGGCCGGATTTTATGAAGGATTCCGCTGTGTCGCGCCGGATCGCTTGCCGGTTGTCGGCCAAGTTTCGGCGACAGGCGACTTTCAGAATGCGTCAGGTATTTACGTAAGCTGTGCTATGGGGTCCCGAGGAACGGTGTTTAATGAACTTGCTGCCAAAGTCATCGCGGCACAAATGTTTAATGAACCGATTCCGTTAGAAGCCGATCTTCTGCGGGCAATTGATCCGAGCAGATTTCTCAAAAAGTCTCGGTAAACGGAGCATTGTTGAGCCTGCGGCCGACTCGTAGAATATGAGCCAAAACAAATCCCAAAAAATACCATCTATGACCGCTCAAACCAAAGGACTTCTTGCCGCAGTCGGCGCCTATCTCTGCTGGGGCTTCATGCCCTTGTACTGGGCTCTATTCGGAAGCGTATGCGGCTGGGAAGTTATCGGTCATCGAGTGCTTTGGTCTCTGATTCTGATCTCAGCGTTTCTGATGCTGATCGGGCGGTTTTCCGAGATCTTCAGTACGCTTCGCAGCTTCAAAAAGAAGCCGATCCAATACTTCAACTTATTTGCCGCAGCATCTATTGCGGCGATTAACTGGTGGATCAACGTTTACGCGGCCACGTCCAACCAAGTCGTGGAACTTGGCATTGGGATGTTTTTAACGCCATTGTTTACCGTTGCGCTCGGTGTGGTGTTTTTTAGAGAGCGTCTGAGCCGATTAAAACAGCTAAGTGTGTTTCTGCCTTTTCTCGGCGTCTGCATCATGATCTATACGCTCGGTCGGATGCCTTGGATTGCATTGGGCGTTTCTTCTTCATGGGCGCTTTACGGTGTCTTTAAGAAGCGGCTCGGCATCGATCCTTGGGTGAGCAATGCCTTGGAAGCGTCTCTCATGCTTCCGTTTGCGATTGCCTACCTGTTCTATCTTGACGCTAACGGTGTCGGAGCTTTCGTCGCTGGCGGAACTTACATCACAATTCTTCTCATCAACGTAGGGCTTGTGACATCGGTACCGATGATTGCTTTCTCGGCTGCAGCAAATGTCCTTCCGCTGACGATCCTTGGGTTTATTCAGTACATGAACCCGATTCTCACGCTGCTTGTGGGCTTGGTTTTCTTCCATGAACCGTTCAATCATCAGCAGTTCATCCCGTTATTATTTATTTGGGCAGGCATTCTGACTTTCATCTACAGCGAATTTAGAGAGAAAGCGGCTCGAAGAATTCAAACTTCACAGGCTTGATGCTGAAGCAGAACTTCGCATAAAAGCGGGTGCGAGGAGCATCTTCTTCGGAGCGTGAAATAGTCATAGATTGCACGCTAACTGACTGAAGGAACGTCAAAAATCACTTATCATTACGCCTTGCTTTTTGTTTTGGTCGGTGTTTTTTATGTTTATCGTCTCTCGTAATCGAGCTCCGTGGGTCGCTTTTGCGTTTATCGCAGTGGTGTCTATCGGAGCTTTCATGCGTTTTCAGCAAAGTGCGGAAACCGACGCGAAAAACTTAGAACTCGATCGAGAAGAGTTTCAGCTTTTTAAAAAAGATTTAGCTCCGATTAATTTGCCCGAGAAGATGATGAATTCGACAGTTCTTTTCGAGCTGTTCCGCTGCGGTGTTCGTTCTATTAACGAAGCCGGCTACTGCAATAAGATCGGAGAGGATTTTTTCAGCCAGCTGTCTGACGAACAAAAGAAAGCCATTCGTCCGATTTTCAATAAATATTTCAGTAACCGTCCCGTCAGGTAGGCAGTATTCTCATGGATTGGATTCTTTATTTAAAAGCCGTCATTCTCGGTATCGTTGAGGGTTTGACGGAGTTTTTGCCGGTCTCTTCCACCGGTCACTTGATTGTTGCCGGCAGCTTACTTGACTACACAGGACAGGAAGCAGATACCTTTTACATCGCGATTCAGGCCGGCGCTATCTTTGCGGTGTGCTGGCACTATAGTCAGCATTTCCGTTTCCCAATCGTAAGATAAGGGATTGATGTCAACAACCCGGGTTCCGGTTTGTTGGGCGATGAGT
>URYO01000083.1 GCA_900552195.1 uncultured Sutterella sp.
GCACCTTTCGGATAAGGCCGAGAACGCCAGATGCTGCCATCCCGACGCCACAAGCGGCCACTTCTGTGCCCGATGCTTCCATAGCCTTTCCAACTCTTTTACGTTCAGCCGGTTCCCCTTACTTTCGTTCCCTCATCGCTATTGGTGCTAACTAAAAACACTCGTAATTATGGACGAAAACGTAAAGAACGACGCTAAACAAGTCATGCTCGTTCAGAATGCCGACGACGGACGACTGCAAGCCGTTACCGGCGTGGATCGGGACGGCAATATCCAGACCGCCGACCCCACGGATCAGAATGTGGCGAGCCTGCTGAACGTGAACACGCAGGATTCAGCCCTCGAAGCCTTCTTCAAAAAGTTCATGGAACAGGCCCAGAACCCCGTCCACACGGGTATCTTCGTCATGACGGAGAATGCCCTGAACAAACTTATCCGCATCGACTTCGACCCGGAGATTCTGGAAAATTACCGTATCGACCCCTCCGAACGGCTTCAGACGCAGGAGCAGCGGCAGTTCGAGCCGCTGGACGTCACGAAGATAGACCTGGCGGATATGGAGAAGAAAGGTATCCGCATGGAGGACATCGAGCCGCACCTGAAAGCCATGTCTTACGGACATAAATCCAACGGGCTGGTGGAGATGAACCCCGAACTGGAGAACGGGATGCGTGTTTCCACCAAAGGGCGCGTGTCGCTCGAAGAGCAGGCGGACGGCTCGCTGCGCGTCGTGCCGCATTACTGGCAGGAACGGCCCGACCTCGACGCCCCCTTCCACGGGGTGCTGCTCGACGAGGAGGCGAAAACGAACCTGATGAACACCCGCCACGCCGGGAAAGTGATCGACCTGGAGCTGGAGCCGGGCAAGCTCACGCCCTGCTACGTGTCGATAGACAAATGGACGAACACGCTGGAACCCATGCCCGTTTCGTTACTCGAAAAACGTGCCCGCATCAAGGAGGCCGACCTCTCGGAAGGCAAGCAGATGGATTTCTACGGCGGCGGCAAGGTGTTGCTCGAAGGATATACCACCCGCGCGGGTTATAAGCGGGATGCCTATATCCAAATCGACGCGGCCGAACGTAACTATTCCTTTACCTACGACGGTTTGGATCGCAACCGCTACGCCCAGGAGAACAAGGAGATTTACCGTCAGAAGGCCGCCGAGAAAAACGGACGGCAGGAAACTACGGCCTCCGAACGACAGCCCACGCTCACGATTCACCGGACAATCCTCAAGGCCTCCGTGCCCAAAGAGGCTTATGACCAGTGGACGGAAGCGGTGAATGATCCCTCCAAGCGGGCGGATGTCAAGGCTTTCTACATCAAGGGCATGGTCAAGGACGGGCAGGGTGAGCCGTTCAACGCCTGGGTCAAGCCCAACTTCGAGCGTAACAAGATGGACTTCTTCCGCTGGAATCCCGACCGTGCGAAACGGCAGGGAGCGGAGGTCAAACCCGCCGTTGAAAGCCGTACCCAGGTCGCCGTCAATTCCGAGGGCAAGACCGTCGAAGCGGTCAAAGGTGTGAAAGAGCCGCTCAAGCAGGGACAGCAGGAAGCCACCCCGACGCAGAAGAAAAATTACCGCAGCAGCAAAAAGAGCAACTCCAAAGGTGTCAAGGTATAACGTATGAAATGGTTCTACATGCAGGCCGGAGCCATGCCGCTCCTGATCGCGGCGCTGGCCGCCTTGTACCTCCGGCCGGGTAAACGCAGCCCCCCGGAGGAGGCGGACGACGGACGGCAGTATTACGACGGGAACGGCAACCATGTCTATTACGACCGCCGGCTGATCGCCCGTCCGGAAAAAGAGAAAGAAGAAGAACTACAAGAAAACAACCACTGAAAAATCCGAATCATCATGCAAGTAATTATCGCAGAAAAGCCCTCGGTGGCGCGTGAGATCGCCGCCATCGTGGGAGCCACGAACCGTAAAGACGGTTTTATCGAGGGAAACGGCTACGCCGTAACCTGGGCCTTCGGCCACCTGGTCGGGCTGGCAATGCCCCAACAGTACGGCATCGCGGGTTTCCGCCGGGAAAACCTGCCTATCCTGCCATCATCGTTCATCCTCCTGCCCCGGCAGGTTCGGGAGGGTAAAGAGTATAAGGCCGACCCGGGTGTCGTGAAGCAGCTCGGTATTCTCCGGGAATTGTTCGGCATGGCCGAGCGCATCATCGTCGCGACCGACGCGGGGCGTGAAGGGGAGCTGATCTTCCGCTACATCATGGAAGCGACAAAAAATAAGAAACCGATCTACCGTCTGTGGCTGCAGTCCATGACAAAGGGCGCAATCCTCGATGCCTTCAAACATCTGCGCACGGACGCACAGATGCAGCCTTTGGCAGACGCTGCCAAGAGCCGCTCGGAGGCCGACTGGCTGGTAGGCATCAACGGTACCCGCGCTATGACGGCTTTTAATAGTAAGGACGGAGGCTTTTTCCTGACGACCGTCGGCAGAGTTCAGACACCGACGCTAGCCCTCGTGGTTAACCGCGAAGAAAAGATCAGAAGTTTTGCTCCCCGTAATTACTGGGAAGTGCACGCCGACTTCAAAGTTGATGCCGGCGTATACGAAGGCAAATATTTTGATCCCGACTTTAAAAAGAGCTCGGATCCGGACTTAAAAGCGGAAAGACTTTGGGCTGCGGAGGATGCGCAGAAAATTGCCGATGCGGTCAGAGGCAAAAAGGGCACAGCCACCGAGACGTCCAAACCTTCAACTTCTTCCTGCCCTGCCTTGTATGATTTGACGACACTTCAGCGCGAAGCCAACTCACGCTTCGGCTTCTCTGCCAAGACAACGCTGTCGATTGCCCAGGCACTCTACGAAAAGCACAAACTGCTGACTTATCCTCGTACGGATGCCCGCGCACTGCCGGAAGATTACCTTCCGACGGTTAAAGAGATTTTGAGCGTCGTCGCTCAGACATCCTCCCTCGGCAAGTTCGCACAAAAGGCCCTGAAGGATAACTACGTCGTGTTCACTAAAAAGATCTTCAATAATGCCAAGATCAGTGATCACTTCGCCATTATTCCGACCGGCCAGGAACCCAAAAGCGTTTTGTCGGAGGTAGAACAGAAAATTTACGACTTGGTGACGAAACGCTTTATCGCTGTTTTTTATCCGCCGGCTCAGTTCCTCAATACGACGCGCACAACAGTGGTCGAGAACTATCACTTCGTGAGCGAAGGAAAAGTGATGCAGCATCCCGGCTGGCTGGAAGTTTACGGCCGCACAAGCGAGGATTCCGGCAGTGAATTAGTTCCTGTTGCCAAGGGTGAAACCCCGCTCACCGTCAAATTGGATGCTCTGGGACTCGCAACTAAACCGCCTGCCCGTTACACGGAAGCTTCATTGCTGAGCGCAATGGAAAACGCCGGAAAGACCGTGGAAGAAGCAGAACTGCGTGATGCAATGTCCGAGAAAGGCATCGGAACCCCGGCTACACGCGCGGCCATTATCGAAGGACTTATCGCTCAGAGCTACTTGATTCGTGAAGGACGCGAGCTGATCCCGACGGCTAAAGCTTCCCAGCTTCTTACGCTCCTCAAAGGGTTGAACATCGAGACGCTTTCCGAGGCTGAACTCACCGGTGAGTGGGAATACAAATTGTCCCAGATCGAAAAAGGACAGCTTTCCCGCAAGGACTTTATGAAAGAAATCGGCGAGCTCACCTGCAGTATTGTGGATCGGGCAAAAAGCTACGGTGCCGACACGGTTCCTCTGAGCAATCCGGCCACCCTGAAGGCGCCCTGTCCGAAGTGCGGCGGGAAGATTGTCGAAAACTACCGACGCTTTGCGTGCACCTCATGCGACTACAGCATTCCCAAACATCCGGGCGGCAGAACTTTTGCACCGGAAGAAGTGGATGAGCTGCTTACAAAAGGGCAGATCGGCCCGCTGGAAGGCTTTATCAGCAAAATGGGACGTCCGTTCTCAGCCGTACTGAAGCTCGGACCGGCGCCCGACTACAAGATCGACTTCGATTTCGGGGAAAAACCGGAACGCGAGACCGTCGACGTGGAAGAACTTCGCAAAACCGAACCCGTAGGAAAATGCCCTGTTTGCGGCAAGAACGTCTACGAAACGGAAAATGCCTATGTTTGCGAAGACCATATCGACCCGAACGCTAAGAAAAAGTGCACTTTCCGCAGCTCGAAGGTCATTCTGCAGCAGCCGATCAGCCGCGAAGAGATGAGCAAGCTTCTTTCCACCGGATCGACGGATCTTCTTCACGACTTTGTCTCCAACCGAACCAAGCGAAAATTCTCAGCTTATTTGGTCACGGACAGCAAAGGCAAGATCGGATTTAAATTTGAGGAAAAGACCGGCGATAAGAAGGCGGCTGCCGGCGCTAGAAAATCCGCTTCCAAGACTGTCAGGAAAGCCGAAGCCTAAGACTGTTTGAAGAAGTTTTGTTAAGTGAAATTGGGAGGATCAGCCTCCCGATTTCATTTTATTTATCCTGTTCGTCCTCAGACGCTGGGGCCTCTTTTCCCGGTTCCGTAGACTGTTCCGAGGGCTCGGGTTTCTTATCCTCGTCCTTCGAGCCGATCTTGGTCACCAAGATCTGGTCAATCCTGTGACGCTCTACGTCGATGACCTCAAAGCGATATCCGCCGTATTCGATGTGGTCCGTTAACTTCGGAATCTTACGAAGCATATACATCATGAAGCCGGCCAAGGTTTCATAGGTTTCGTCTTCCGGCAGTTGACCGAAATCGAAAACTCGCTCAACATCGTCGATCGGCGTTGCGCCGTCGATCAGCCAAGAGCCGTCAGAACGCTGAACAATCTGGGCCTCGTCCGGCGTCAGAACGAATTCGCCCATGACGGTGCTCATAATGTCGTTCAAGGTAATCACACCGACGGTCAAAGCGTATTCATTCAGCACCACCGCAAAGTCGGAGCGCTGGGTTTTAAAGAGATCGAGGACTTCGGATAATGTCAGCGAATCAGGGACGGCGGGAAGAGAGGAAATGCAGTTTTGATCTTTGAGAGAAAAAGTCTTCCCTTCAATCACTCTGCGAAGGATATCTTTGGAATCCACATAGCCTATGACGTGGTCAATATCCCGGTCGCATACGGGGAATTTATTGTGGGGGCTGGAAGCAATCTTCTTTGCGATACTTTCATAGCTCTCATCGAGCGTGAAGTACACAACATATTCACGTGCAGTCATCGCGCTCGGCACCAAGCGGCTTTCCAAGTCCATCACGTTTTCAATCGCAGCCTGTTCGATCGGCGCGATCAGGCCGGCAGCCGCTCCCGCGTCTACCGTCGCGACGATATCTTCACTGGTAATTTTGTTTTTGTTTTGAGTCGGAAGACCAAAGAGCTTCATGAGCGCATTGGAAATAACCGTCAGAAGCCAAACGAACGGTTTCAAAACTTTGATGAGCACCTGCATTGAACCGATCAGGCGTACGGAAATTTTCTCCGGATTCGTCAGACCGATGCGTTTCGGCAAGAGATCGGCAAAGATAATGAACAACATCGTGATCAGGAGGAATGAGCACAAAAACGACGTTGTCTCTAGATACTGTGCGGGAACAAACCATTTGAACAGACCGGCAAACACATCTGTGAAAGCGGCTTCACCGACGATACCGCCTAGAATGGCGACCGCATTAATGCCGATTTGAATAACAGAGAAAAACGGTCCCGGTTTTTCCTGCAGATTGATGACTTCCTGAGCGCGCTTATCACCGTTCTCGGCCATTTGAGTCAGTCTGACTCGACGAGAACCGGCTAGAGAGATTTCCGATATGGCGAAGTAGGCGGCCGCCACGATCAGAGCGAAGATAGATAGAAGTTTTAAAGATAAATCCATGTTTGTTCTTTCCTTTCCCGTATAAGCCTACCAAAAGGAACGTCCAAACATAAGAAGATTTAGCAATTCCTCTTACAAGTAAGGATTGATGTTCCCAAGCTGGTAATGTCTGATCTTGTCTTTCAAAGCATCGGCTTCGGCCATGTAGTGGATCAATAAAGCCAAGGC